>NZ_DAIOEU010000021.1:0-67322 GCF_036746095.1 Dyella sp. | reverse complement strand
GGCGCCTTGATGTCTTCCAGGTTGATGCCGCCGAAGGTGGGCTCCATCGCGGCGATGATGTCGACCAGCTTGTCGGGGTCGCGCTCGTTGAGCTCGATGTCGAACACATCGATGCCGGCGAACTTCTGGAACAGCACGCCCTTGCCTTCCATCACCGGCTTGCCGGCCAGCGGACCAATATCGCCGAGGCCGAGCACCGCGGTGCCGTTGGTGATCACCGCCACCAGGTTGGAGCGCGCGGTGTATTGGCTCGCATTCTGCGGATTCTCGACGATGGCTTCACAGGCGTACGCGACGCCTGGCGAGTACGCCAGCGACAGATCGCGCTGCGTGACCAGCGGTGTGGTCGGTGCGACCTTGATCTTGCCGGGGCGCGGAAGACGATGATACTCGAGGGCGGCTTGGCGGAAGTCGTCGGAATGAGCCATTGGATGGTTGCAACGGAAAGGAGTGGGAGAAGGGGCCGCAACGCGGCATGCTGCGCATGGTAGCACCCGCCCATCACACTCACTGAGAACCACGGGTAGTCAATAAGTAGTAAACCCGCCGCGCTTTGCGCCGATCTTATGCCAGTGGATTCTTGATGCAGCGCATCACAATGCATTGCCTTCTGGGGACCTCGACCTGGATACTCGCGATCACGCCACGCTCGCGACGAAACCATGACCACACGTCTCGCCAAGATCCTGCTGCCGTTCGTGCTCGCGCTATTCGCTTTCATCGTCACGTTCGACAACATCGTCGACTACGGCTCCAACTACGCGTTCGTACAACACGTGTTGTCGATGGACACGACTTTTCCGGGCAACGCGCTGATGGGGCGCGCGATCACCAGCCCTACGATGTGGCAGGCAAGCTACTGGCTGATCATTGCCGCCGAAGGCATCACCTGCCTGTTACTGGTCAGTGGTGTCGTCGCCATGTGGCGTGCACGCCGCCAGAACGCCGCAAGCTTCAACGCCGCGAAAAGCCTGGTCACGGCCGGATGTGTGATGGGCTTCCTGGTATGGTTCTTCGGCTTCATGGTGGTCGGCGGGGAATGGTTCGCCATGTGGCAGTCGAAGACGTGGAACGGACAGGAAGGTGCCTTCCGCTTCTATATGGCGATCCTCGGCGTGCTGATCTTCGTCAATCAGCCGGATACCGAGCTGCCTTGAGAGCTGGCGGCCATGCGAGTTATAGGCCAGTAGACAACGTCTCCGCTTCCACCTTCGACATCCGCACGCGGTTGATGAACAGCGAGAACGCCAGCTTGCCGGCCAAGCCATGCACGTGCTGCATCCATGGCGGCAGCCAGCGCGGCGCGGCGAGTACGCCGGATTGAAAATACGGCTCCAGGCTCATCACGTCGCCTAGCGTCAACTTGCCGGCAAAGAGATAACGCAGCAGATCCATGCGGCGCTCCTTCAGTGCCCAGCGGAAAAACGTGTGCACGTCCATCAAGCCGGACAGATACACGTTGTCCTTCGCAAACGCGGAACCGCCACCCAGCGGCACGCCGCGGAACACACGCTGCGTGGAATGGAAACTATCCGCTACGCTCTGTCCACAACGATTGAAGTAGCGATACACCTCGACGAAGTCCGCACCGTTGAGCGCCATGTCGAGCGCAAGAATGCGCAGGCTGATGCGCTTGAGCCGTGCGATGTCGATCGCGCCGGACATCAACTCGGCGAACACGGCAAGACCTTCCTGGGTCGCCGTGACACGCGGCGACGTGCGCGCGAGTGATGCCAATACGGGTTGCTCGCGGCCATTCAACGCAGTGAGCGAATGCACGTAGGCTTCGTGGTTGAGCAGTTGATGACGATCGTATTGGCTGAAACGCGTGCCGCCGCGCAGCCGGATGCGCGTGGCGCCCGCTGCTGCCTTGGCGGTGAGATCGTTGTCGACCTCCACCGCGATCACGCCCTGGCCAAAGAAGTCATCCAGTACCCGGGAAAGATCCTTGCGCAGCAGGTCGGAAGGGATGCTGGTGACGACGTCGTCGTCGGCCATGTCCGCGCCGAGTTCGTCGGATAGCTCGACGAAATAGCGTGCCGCGTCGAGGTTGCTGTAATGGCTGCCCGGAATGGCATCGCCCGGGCGGCCATAAAGCTGGATCGACGGCGCGGTGACGCCTTCAGTGCCCACTGCCTCGAGCATCTGGGCAGCGACGCGCCAGGATTCGGCAGTGCGGCGCAGGTACTCGCGCAGCGGATCGCCGTCGCCGGCTTCCTTTTCGATCGCGGCAAGTTCCTTGCGTACTTCGGAAAGATCGGGCTTGCGATAGCTCACTTCCGGCAAGGCGTACTGGCCTTTGCCGTAGGCCTGGATCATGCGGTCTTCCAGCGATGCCGGCCAGCTCACGGTCGAGAGGATGTTGATGCCTTTCACCGCCGCCAGCAGGCGCTTGTCGAGCGCGGCATAGGCTTCCAGTTCGGCCGGAACGGGTTTCTCGGCAGTGCTGCTCACCATCCCTCCCGCTCGCGCGAACCACGCGGACCATGCGGCTTGGTGGCCGGCCGACCGCCACGCTGGCGTCGCAGGCGCGATTCGAGCATGTTGGCTTGTTCCTCGCGCTCGTCGCGCAGCTTCAGGTAATTGCGCCAGCGCTCGGGCGTGATTTCGCCATCGTGCAAGGCTTCCTGGATGGCGCAGCCCGGTTCGCTGCCATGGCCGCAATCGGCGAAACGGCAGTTCTCGGCCAGCGCTTCGATGTCGGCGAACAGGTCGAGGTTTTCCTCGCCGGTGAGCTTCAACTCGCGCATCCCGGGTGTATCGATCAGGCAACCACCGCTGGGCAACTGCAGCAGGGCGCGATAAGTCGTGGTGTGGCGTCCACGGCTGTCGTGACTGCGCACGTCGCCGATGGCCATGTGCTGGCTGCCCAGCAAGGTATTGGTAAGCGTAGATTTGCCGGCGCCGGACGAACCGACCAGTACTGCGCTGTCGCCCAGCTTGAGGTAGGCGGCAAGCACCGCCGCGCTGGCCGGGTCCTTGCCATTGATGGCGTGGATCGGCGTGCCTTCCGGCAGGCGGGCTTGCAAGTCGGCGATGCGTTCTTCCATACCTTCGACAAGATCGGGCTTGCTGAGCACCACCACCGGCTGCGCGCCGGAGCCTTCCACTAGGGACAGGTAGCGCTCGATCCGGGCCGGATTGAAATCTCCATCCAGGCCGGTCAGCACCAGCACGTAGTCGATGTTGGTGGCGATCACCTGCCGCTCGTAGCGCTCACCGGCCGCGGCACGCGACAGCACGGTGCGCCGCGGCTGCACGGCCTGGATGTGCGGCGGCTTGCCGGGTTCGATCTCCACGAAATCGCCCACCGCCGGGCGTTCGGCCGGGTCCAGCCCGCGCTTGAGGAAATGGCCGGCCGGCTGCGCGCTGAAAACCTGCTCGCCGTCATGCAATTCGTAGCCGGCACGGTGCTGCGCCACCACGCGCGCCAGCCGCCGTCCTGCGCCCGGCAAGTCCTGGCCTCGCCAGCCGATGTGGCGGAGCCGTTCAATGGTCTGCGCGTCGGTCATGGGATGGGATTATGCCCATCTTCGATGGGACTCGGGATGCGGCCACGCATATGCCGACTGGTGCAAAGGCCTCCCGTTTTTTTGCCACATTCCCGCCCCACGCGGCCCCAGCACGCTGTTAGGATCGTGAAACCGGCGGCAAGCCGGCTTTCCCATTTCGTTAAAGGACGGAAGAGCGTTGTCCCCGATCAAGCCCAGCGCGCACCTGGCCGAAGTGCGCTATGAAATCCGCGGCGCACTGACTCGCCGCGCGCGCGAACTGGAAGCGGCAGGAACGCCGATCATCAAGCTCAATATCGGCAATCCGGCCCGCTACGGCTTTTCGGTACCCGCCCACCTACGCGAAGCCATCGCCGTGCACCTGCATGAGAGCGAAGCCTACGGTCACGAGCAAGGCCTGGAAGAAGCGCGCGAAGCGATCGCCGCGCAGCAGCGCGCACGCGGCGGGCGGCACGTCCAGGTGGAACGCATCTTCATCGGCAACGGTGTCAGCGAGCTGATCGACCTGAGCCTGCGCGCATTGCTGCAGCCGGGCGACGAAGTGCTGCTGCCCAGTCCCGATTACCCGCTGTGGAGCGCCGCCACCATCCTCAACGGTGGCGTGCCGCGCTATTACCGCTGCCTTGCCGAGAACCGGCATATGCCGGACCCGGAAGAGATGGAAGCACTGATCACGCCGCGCACGCGCGCGCTGGTGATGGTCAACCCGAACAATCCCACCGGCGCGGTGTATCCACGCGCACTGCTGGAACAGATCGTGGCGATCGCCGCGCGGCATCGCCTGCTGCTGCTGTGCGACGAGATCTACGACGAGATTCTCTACGACGGCACACCGTTCCAGCCGCTGGCTGAAGTGGCCGGCAATCACCCCTGCCTCAGTTTCGGCGGCCTGAGCAAAGTGCATCGCGCCTGCGGCTACCGCGTGGGCTGGCTGAGCCTTTCCGGCGACCCGGCGCGCACACACGAGTATCGCGATGCCTTGCAACTGCTGGCTGCCTTGCGCCTGTGCGCCAACGTCACGGCGCAATGGGCGGTGATCCCGGCGCTGCAGGATGCACCCACCATCACTGCGCTGACTGCCCCGACCGGCCGCTTGTATCAGGCGCGGCAAGCCGTGCTGGATGGAGTCGCCGCCAGCCAGTTCCTGGATGTGGTCGTGCCGGAAGGCGCCATTTACGCCTTCCCGCGCGTACGCAGCGACGCCATCGCCGATTTCGACGACAACGCGTTTGCGCTGCGCCTGCTGGAAGAGGAATCCGTGCTGATCGTGCCCGGCACCAGCTTCAACGTGCCCAACAGCCGCCACATGCGCCTCACCCTGTTGCCGCAGCCGGCGCAACTGCGCGAAGTGTTCGTGCGCATGGAGCGCGTGCTGGAGCGCATGGCCGCGGAAGAAGCACCGCGCGCCGCCGTGGCTGCACGCTGACCGATGCCGCTGCGCTATCTCGCCCTGGGCGATTCCTACACCATCGGCGAAGACGTCCCGGCCCAGGCACGTTGGCCGATGCAATTGGTGGAAAAGCTGCGCAAGCAGGCAGTTGCCATCGATGATCCACAGATCATCGCGGTAACCGGCTGGACCACCGACGAGCTGTCCGCCGGCATGGACCAGGCGGCGCTCGCGCCGGATTACGACCTGGTCACGCTGCTGATCGGCGTCAACAACCAATACCGCGGCCGCTCGGCGCAGGAGTATCGCGAGCAGTTCCGCACGCTGCTGTTGCGTGCGGTGGCGCTGGCCGGTCGCCGCGCCGCGCGCGTGGTGGCGGTGTCGATTCCGGACTGGGGCGTAACACCGTTTGGCTATGCCAGCGGACGCGATCGCACGCAAATCGCCTGCGAACTGGATACGTTCAACGCGATTGCTCGCGAAGAAGCCAGCAAGGCCGGTGCGCCTTTCGTAAACATCACCGGCATCTCGCGCGAGCATGCCAATCTGGTCGCCTCCGACGGCCTGCATCCTGCTGGCGCGCAATATGCTTTGTGGACGGACGCCATCGAGCCGGCAGTCGCTGCGGCATTGCACACGGATTGAATCGCCGCCTTGCGGGCAAGCCCGCACTCACGTGCGCAAATCGGCACAATTTAATTAAAAAAATTTACAACCCCGTACGCCAAATGGCGTCGCAAGTATTTACTCCGCGTCAATTTCCTGAAAGAGTTGTCATCAGGGGACATTGGGCAACTTGCAGTGATGGGGAATGTTTAGGCGCTTGCGCGTCTAGCTGTTGCAAGGGAAGGCAGCTCACAAACCTCGTTGCACCGATGCTCCTCTATGGCCATCTATTCGGGGAGTCATCATGCAAGCTCATTACAATCGCTTGTCCGTGGCGGTACGCTTGGCGTTGTCGGTCGGCATCGCTTCGTCGGCCGTCGCGGCCCATGCACAGGACGCGGGGGCGCAGCAGAACAGCACATCGCAACAGAACACGCAGAACGGCGATCAATCGCAGCCGTCAAAGACCAAGACGCTCCAGGCCGTCACCGTGACCGGCTCGCTGATTCGCCGCGTCGACACCGAAACCGCCAGCCCCGTCGTAACGCTGGATCGCGGTGCCATCACCGCCAACGGCGCGCCCACGCTCGGCAACGTGCTGCAGCAACTGCCCAGCGTTTCCGGCTACGCCACCAACCCGGCCAACAACAGCAACGGCGGCGGCGGCGCCAGCCCCACGCTGGAAGGCGGCGATGGTGCCTCGCGCGTGTCGCTGCGCGGACTGGGCACCAACCGCACCCTGGTGCTGGTCGACGGCCAGCGCATGGCCAACGCGGATCTCAACATGATTCCGCAAAACATGATCCAGAGCGTGGACGTGCTGGCGGAAGGCGCATCCACCGCCTACGGTTCGGATGCGGTCGGCGGCGTGGTGAACTTCCACCTGCGCAAGGACTTCAAGGGTGCGGAATTCAGCATCAATGATGGCATTTCCAGCCATGGCGACAGCCAGCGGCGCGGTTTCAACTTCACCACCGGCGCCAGCGGCGCGGATGGCAACATCGTGGCGGGTATCGACTGGAACAAATACACCCCGACGCTGGCTTTGCGCCGAGGGTTCTCGCAGCGCGCGCTGTACCTGTCCAGTGGCGTCCCCACGCCGCAAGGCTCGGGCACGATTCCTACCGGCCGCATCCTGGTTCCAGCCGCACTCACGCCCGGCGGCTGCAATGTGAACGCCGCGGGCAACGCTTATGTGACCCTGGCCAACGGTACCGGCAACAGCCTCAGCAACTACCGCTGCTATGGCGGCTCCAACGACACCTTCAACTACAACGCCTACAACTACATCCAGACCGAGCAGAAACGTGTCAACTTCTTCGTGCTCGGCAACTACAACATCACGCCGAACCTCACCGCGTTCGCGAACGTGTTCTACAACCGCACCAATTCCTCCGGCCAGGACGCCTCGGCGCCCACCAGCACCGGCGATGGCTGGTACGTGACGGCGAACAATCCGATCAATCCGTTTGGCGTCACCTTCGGCACGCCGCCGGGCTACACCGGCACCAGCTACGTGATCAGCGAGCGCCTTACCGGACTTGGCACGCGCCTGCATACCTTCAACACCGACAACTTCCAGCTCAATACCGGCTTGCGCGGCCACTTCGGCCAGAGCAGCTGGCTGTGGGATGCAAGCCTCAACTACGGCTACGCCAATCGCCAACAGACCAACTTCAACGAGGTGAACATTGCCGATCTGCAAGCAGTGATCAACGGCGGCGGCAACATCTTCAACCAGGCCGATCCTGCGGTGTCGGCACAATTGGCAAAGGGCGTGGATGCGCCGGTCTACACCCTCACCAACACGATGAAGCAATTGCAGTTCAACGCCTCCGGCGAACTGTGGGATCTGCCCGCCGGCGCGATGGAACTCTCCACCGGTGCGCTGTACCGCTGGAACTCGATGAACTACACCGTGACGCCGGATGCCATTCTCAATCCCGGCACCGCCACCTGCGCCGTGCTGGCCGAAGCCTGCGGCTCGCCCGGCCGTGGCAGCATCAACGTGAAGGAGCTTTACGCCGAATCGCTGATCCCGTTGCTATCGGAAAAGCCCGGCGCCTATTCGTTGAACGTGGATATCGGCATCCGCGCTTCCGACTACAGCACCTCCGGTACCACGACCAACAAGAAGCTGGCACTGGAATACCGGCCGATCCCCGATTTGTTGATACGCGGCACGGTGACGCAAGTGTTCCGCGCGCCTAACCTCAACGAGCTGGACGACGGCCTCACCATCGGCGGTCCCACCATCAACGATCCCTGTACCGCTCTCAGTGCCGCAACGCTGGCGGCGCACCAGGCGGCCTGCCAGTTCGTGCCGCCGGGATGGTCGGGCAACCCGATCCCGCAGGTGACAGCTTATACATCGGGCGGCAAGCCGGCGGGCGTCAACCTGAAGCCCGAACATGGCTCTTCGTTCGACCTCGGCCTGGTGTATTCGCCAAGCTGGCTGGAGGGCTTCTCCTCCACCGTCGACGTGTGGCGCATCAACCTGCATGACATGCTGACACCACTGGCCGCGCAGACCGTGCTCGACGCCTGCTTCAATAATGACAGCAGCCCGTACTGCGGCTTCATCCACCGCTACCCCAGCAGCAATGCGCTGGCCGGTGCGATCTACTACATGAACACGCCGGTGGTGAACCTGGGCAACCTGAGCACCAGCGGCGTGGACTTCAGCACCAGCTATGCCATTCCGCATTTCGACCTGGGCAGCTTCAACCCCGGCAACTTCAAGGTGGGCCTCAATACCACTTATACCGGCTCGTTCTACAACGACGCCACGCCAGGTCAACCGGGCGCCAGAACGGTCAACTATGCCGGTACGTACACGCAACAGTTCGGCAGCATTGCCCGCTGGCGCGGCACGCTTACGCTCAACTGGTCGCTCGGCAACTGGAGTGCGCAATGGCAGACGCGCTACATCCATCGTATGACCAACCTCAACGCAGACTACATCACCGGCGCTCCCGCACCGATCGCGTCGGTCCTGTATCACTCGGCGCAGATCGCCTACAACGTGCCGGCGATCAAGACGCGCTTCGAGTTCGGCGTGGACAACATTACCGACAAGGCACCGCCGCTGATCTACCAGAACGGCCCGAACTACAACGTCGATACGGCAACGTATGACGTGCTGGGCCGGTATTACTGGGCGCGTGCGACGGTGAAGTTCTAGACGACCCATGCCGCGATCTGCCCTCCCCTGCGTGAAGTAGGGGAGGGTTGGGGCGAAGTCCGCAACCTCGCGTCGAGTTCAAGCTTCATGGCAAGCTCGTAAAACCGGCCCTTTCAAGCACGCATGGGAGAGGGCAACACACGACGCGGAGTAGTGGCACGTGCATTTTTCGCAGTCCAACCACGCTGACCTGCTCGCCGCCTTCAACCAGGGTGATATGGTTCGCGTATTGGCGCTGAGCGAAATCCCTCCGCAAGACGATGAAACCATTCTGCTGCTCCGCGCGCTGGCATTGCGCGCCACCGGTCGTCTGCATGAAGCCTTGCCTTTATTCACGCGACTGACGCAGCTAGAGCCCCATACCTTCGAATACTGGAACAACCTGGGCCTTGTCGCGCGCGAAACAGGTGACGCATCGACCGCCGAACGAGCCTTGCAACAGGCACTGACACTCGCCCCACAACAGGCCGACGTGCACTACAACCTCGGCTTGCTTCATCTGCAACAGAAACAATGGCTGGCCGCACGCAACGCGCTGCTGGATGCCGTACGGCTGGCGCCCGACTTTGTCGAAGCACGCTTGCAAGCGGCGCACGCCTGCCACGTTTGCGGTGACAATACCGGCGAAGAAATCATGCTGGAAAACGTTGCCGACTGGCCGCCGCAGGCCGCCGAGCAGGCGCTGACGCTGGCGAGCATGTTGTCCACCTTGGGCCAACAGGATGCAGCCCTGCGCACGCTGCAAGAAGCTTTGCTTCCGGACGACGGTACGGCCGAGTCGATGCGCCAGCGCATCACAGCGATGCGTGCGGCGCTGTACGAGCGCACCAACCAGCTTGATCTGGCCGAAGCCGAATTGGCGAGCTTGCCACTGGAGAATGTGCGCACGGACCAGCGGCAACTAGCCTGCGCCATCTGGCTGGCGCACGCAGCCATCGCCGCGCGGCGCGCTGAGCCCGCACGTGCTGCCCAACTCTACGAGCGCATCCTGGCGACCACCGATGATGCCGACGTGCTGGCCCAGGCCGCGTTTGGCCTGGCCGCTGCGCACGACAAGCAGGGTCTCCCCTACGCTGCGTGGCAAGCCCTGCAACGCGCACACGACGCGCAACTCAGCATCGCGCACACCATCGTGCCCGAGCTGATGACCGAGGACAGCCAGCCGCTGGCGATGGCCGACCTATCGGTCAGTCGCGGCGAGCACGATCGCTGGACGGCGTTGAAGCCACCGCGCAGCGAACAAAGCCCCGTCTTCGTCGTCGGTTTTCCACGTTCCGGCACCACGTTGCTGGAACAAATGCTGGATGCGCATCCGGACTTCTGCGCGATGGACGAGCGTGCGTTCGTCCATGAATTGACCGAGCGAATGACGCTGGCCGGGCAACCGTACCCATCGGCGCTGGCTGATCTCACGGCATCCGAAGCCGATCAGCTGCGCACCGTGTATGCAGCGATGGCGCGCCAGATCGTTCCTGATTTGGGCACACGCCGGCTGGTCGACAAGAATCCGCTCAACATGCTGTGCCTGCCGATGATCATGCGGCTGTTTCCGGAAGCACGCATCATTCTGTGCCTGCGCCATCCTTGCGACGTGCTGCTGAGCTGCTATATGCAATCCTTCCGCTCACCCGCCTTCATGGTGCTGTGCAGCTCGCTGGAGCGGCTGGCGCGCGGTTATGTGCGCGCATTCGAGCACTGGTTCAACCAGGTAGACGTGCTTGCTCCGCGCGTGCTGGAGTGGCGTTACGAATCGGTCGTGAGTCGCTTCGACGAACACGTGTTGAAGCTGGGGCATTTTCTCGAACTTGACGACCCCGCACCGCTGGCGCGTTTTGCCGAACACGCGCGCAACAAGCATTACATCAGCACGCCCAGCTATGCGCAGGTGACCCAGGGCATTCACAGTCGTGCGGTGCACCGCTGGCATGCGTATCGTGAAATGTTCGAGCCGGTGCTGCCGATATTGCGGCCGGTGATGGGACGTCTGGGATACGCCTAACAACGCGAACCGTCATTCCGGCGAAGGCCGGAATCCAGTACAAACATGCCGTGCGAAGCACACAAGTTAAAAAGGTTTAGAGTGCTTCGCATCAGTATTTAAACTGGATTCCGGCCTTCGCCGGAATGACGACTGGGCGCAAATTACGCGCTAGCCGCATTGAAATCCCCAATCGCGCCAATCAACTCCGTTACCGCCGCACATTCCGCCACGGTGAGATCCGGATTCCAACTATCCAGAATCAACACCACCCGCGTCTCGTTGCTGCGATTCCACGCTTCATGCTCGAACGTATCGTCGAAGGTCACGCAACGTCCTTCCTGCCAGACGTGCGTTTGTCCACCCACGCGCAGGGCGCAATCGGGCGGTACGATCAACGGTAGATGCGTCACCAGGCGCACGTTGGTGACGCCTGTGTGCGGCAGGATGTGCGTGCCCGGACTCAGCACGGAGAACAAGGTTTCCGGCGCATGGTCGCGAATGCGGGTCAGCGGCAGGCTATCGAGCAAGGCTGCGGTGCGCGGGCAGGCATCGGCGTTCGCGTCATAGCGCTCGCCATGCCGATAGAAGAAATACGCATCCCACGTTGCAGGTTGCGTTCCTGACGATTGCAGCATCGCCTGCTGCGACTGTCCCGGTGGCGGTGCGCCAAGGAAGGCTTCCAGGCTTTGCTCGCGTGCAAGCACGCCGCGCAGTTCTTCACGTATCCAGTCCGTGGCCGCTTCCAGCGCGTCATGCCATGGAAAGCGTTCGCGCGCGTAATAGGGCTGGCTGGGAACGTCGGGAAAGTAGAGAAACTTCGGCCGTTGGCGTGGATCGGGCGTCTTCACGGAGTGCTCACCCAGATAGGCTTCCAGACAATGCTCGACCCGCCGCATCTGCTCCACGCCATAACGCTGCTGCAAGGGCTCCAGCACGCGGCGAAACCAGGCCAGCCGCCCGGTATCGACATAACGCATGGCGTGTTTGACGGCCTCGCGCAAACCGGAGGCCGTGGTTTCGTCGCTCAGCCAGCGTCCCTGGTTCTGCGCCGTGCGCAAGGCCCCGAAATACGCTGTCAACGCGTCATGCGGCTGGCCCAGCCGTTCCAGCGCCATGCCCAGCCGCAAGCGTTCCACGAACAGCGAGGGCGCCTGCTGTACCGCTTGCCGCAGCGTCCGGGCCGCCGCGATGAAGTGCCCGGCCGCCAGCTGTGCGGCTCCCGTTACCTGCAAAGCCTCCAGATCACCAGGGATCTCGTCCAGCACGAGTTGGAACAGCTGGCCGGCCTGCTGCAGATCGCCCCGCTCCAGGCAGGCGTGCGCTGCCTGGCGCCATTGCGCGCACTGCGTTTGGGCAGATGTGTTCATGGCCTGTCTCCCCTCCCCGGCAGCTGTTATCGCACACTGCCTTTCCCGGAAAAAAGAGCCACGGCAATCTCTTTGCAACCTTTCCGCCATCGCTCGGTGACGTTCCGGCCCCAGACTGTGATCCCGGCAACCTACCGGGGAGTCATACCGTGGCCATCCTTCGCTGCCGAAGCGCCTTCATTTCCGACGTCCACCTGGGTACACCCGATTGCAAGGCAGCCTACTTGCTGGATTTCCTGCGCAGCCTGCAGTGCCAGCAGCTGTATCTGGTGGGCGACATCATCGACCTGGAATCACTGAGCCGCCGCCGCTGGTGGCATCCGGACCACGGCACCGTCATTGCCGAAGTGCTGGACATGGCGCGTCGCGGGGTCGAGGTGATCTACATTCCCGGCAACCACGACTGCGCGCTACGCGGGCTGGTGGGACAGTCCATCTGCGGCGTGCGCATCGAGCTCAACGCCATCCACGTCGGCGCCGATGGCCGCCGCTATCGCGTAAGCCACGGCGACGAATACGATCCGGAACAGATCGGCCGCAGCTGGATGTTGCACCTGGGCGAAGCGATGCATCGCTTCGTGTGCTGGGGCAACCGGCGCCTCAACGCCTGGCGCCGCCGCATGGCGATGCCGTACCTGCCGCTGTCGATCATCGTGAAATCGCACGTCGGCAAGGCGCTGGCGTACATCCGCGCCTATGAGGAACGCGTGGCCGCCGGCGCGCGCGAACACGGCGTGGACGGCCATATCTGCGGCCATATCCATTTCGGCCAGGTGCGCACCATCGACGGCGTGGTCTATCTCAACGACGGCGATTGGGTCGAACACTGCACCGCGCTGATCGAGGACGAACAAGGCGCGATGGAGCTGATCCATTGGAGCGAGCAACCAACTGCATTGGGCCATGCCAGCCTGGAGCAAGTGCAGCCTTCGCCCATGGCGGCGCTGGCATTGGCGCCGCTTGCGCGGCGCAAGAAGCACGAAGACGTCGAACTCCCCTCTGCTGCCTAAGGTGCGGGGATGATCCCAGCGTGGCTTCGCATGACGATGCTGGGATTGTCAGCCCAGCCTATAAACAGCCCGACCCGCGGCCTTGATCCCTGCCGCGCCGCCAGCATATCGAAGGGCTACAATTGGCCCCTTCTCTGCTGGAGTCCCCGCCCTCATGTCTGTTGAATCCGCCACCCGCGAACGCATCGAAACCCTGCTGAAAGACCACCGCGTGGTGCTGTTCATGAAGGGTACCCGCTATCAGCCGATGTGCGGCTTCTCCGCCGCCGCCACCAATACGCTCAACGAGTTGCTGCCGGATTACCACACCGTCAACGTGCTGGAAGATCAGGAAATCCGCGAAGGCATCAAGGCGTTCGGCAACTGGCCGACCATTCCGCAGCTGTACGTGGACGGCGAACTGGTCGGTGGCGCCGACATCATTCGCCAGATGTATGGCAGCGGCGAACTGCACCAGCTGTTCGGCGTTGCCGCACCGGACCGCACGCCGCCGGAAATCACCATCACCGACAAGGCCGCCGATGCCATCCGCAGCGGCACGGCCAACGCGCAGGGCATGGCCCTGCATCTGGAAATCGGCCCCGACCACAGCGCGGGCTTCCAGCTTGCGCCGGCGAGCGAGCACGACATCGTCGTCACCGCCAACGGCATCGAAGTGCACTTCGACCCCGCCAGCGCGCAGCGCGCCAAAGGCATCGTGATCGACTGGGTTTCCACCATGCAGGGCGAAGGCCTGAGCCTGAAGTTTCCCGGCGCCGGCAGCACCGGCGGCGTGCAATCGATGAGCGTGCAGGAACTCAACAGCCGCCTCGCCGCCGGCACCATCACCCTGATCGACACGCGCCCGGCACAAGGCCGCGCCATCGCCAAGCCGCTGCCGCAAGCACGCATCCTGGAAGAAGAAGGCCACGCCGCCCTCGCCAGCCTGCCCAAGGACACCCCCATCGCCTTCATGTGCCACCACGGCATCTCCAGCCAAGGCGTCGCCGAGCAATTCGCGTCGCATGGGTTTACTGAGGTGTATAGCGTGGATGGCGGTATCGATGCGTGGGCTGCTGAGATTGATTCGAGCGTGGCGCGTTACTAAGTTGCCTTGCATCTGCTTGACCCATAAAGACGGGGCTTCGGCCCTGTTTTTTTTGTTCAAGGCAATGACCCAGTTGTCCAATGCATGCGAATCATACGCATCGACGTGCCAGATCATAAAACGGTCAACGGCATCAACATTCAAATATCTCCGGCTTCGGATCGATTAGCCAAGGTGTTTGATCGAACATATTTCGTGTAAACAGCCGCATCGCAAAAAAAATCGACGATAACGCAATAAACTTCAGAACGCCGCTGGGGAAATTTGTTTAGCCAATTAGCCCTCAATCTCTCTCTATAGCTTGCAGCGGTTAATGCGAATACAAAAACTTAACCATTCTATTGATACGTTGCGAAGAAATGACATCTCGAATGAGCCAATTAATAGGCGCCCTTTCTTTCACCAGATGATTCCCGAATACGTTTCGCAGGCGCCGCCGTACGGATTGCCTGCGAAAGCAGGAGGCGCGGTGGCCGCTCGCCACTATGGAAATAGCTTGAGGTCCAAACCATGCAGAATGATCAAATGGAATACATTCGTCCGTTCGCGCGCATGCTGGCGAACGAGGTGTCAAGCGAAGAAGCAGCCTTGAAAGCCAAGAAAGGCCTATTCCACAGCCTGCCATCTGGCCCCAATGTCCTTATGGATATTCCAGATCCAAACTTTAATAATTGAGCTGTCGGAAAGCATCCGTCGTGCTTCGTTGATCCATCATGTTAGAGAAAGCCGCCACAGATACACCGTGGCGGCTTTTTTCATAAGGAGATAATGAGCGTGCAAGCTACCGTATTTATCTATTCTGTCGCTGGGGATCCTCATGCTGCCACCCTAGCCTGGGCACTACGCAAAAATTCCGTTCCTTGCCGGCTCCACGCTTCAATCCGCGAAGATGAGGGGACGCGTCTGTCAATCCATATGGGAGAAGCCTCAGATACTGTGATATGCGATGGCTTAGATACCACCGATATTCGATCTGTATGGTACCGGCGCCCATTGAAGCCAGAAGCGGGGCCGTGTCATGAGGCTGATCGCGGCTTTATTGAAGGCCAATGGCAGTATCTACAGAAAAACGTTTTTGACGTTGCTGACAACTTAGTCCACGCCTTATGGGTTAATCGCCCACGGGCAGCGAATTTTGCTGAGAGCAAGTTGGCACAGTTACAAGCAGCCCGCGCAGCGGGGTTGCAAATCCCAGAGACAGTCATCGGAAACCATGCGCCTGCTATCGCCGCTCTGATCCAACGCTTTGGAAAGGTTGTGTTCAAAACTTTCTACCCACACAGCTGGCTAAGTGAGCGCAGTGGCACAATGTACGACGCCGGCGTGGCCCTGCTCGACAGCGATAGCGATTTGCCTGAGCAGGCCATTGCATTGAGTCCTGGCATCTATCAACGCTATATCGAAAAGGCGTTCGACGTACGCGTAACCATTATTGGCCACAAGCTATTTGCGGCAAAAATACAAAAAGCCGCCGGTGAGGCTTATGTGGATTGGCGCCCGCATTCTTACGACGAAGACATACGATTTGAAAGCTTCGCCATGGGTACCACGCTGGAGGCGAAGCTGCGGAGCCTTATGGACCTGCTGGGTATTGTGTTCGGTTGCCTCGACTTGGCGGTTGACCATCTTGGCAACGTCTACTTTCTGGAAGTGAACCAGGCCGGACAGTTCCTCTTTATGGAGGAAGCACTCCCGGAACTGCCATTGACGCGCGCCATGGCCGCCATGCTCAGCAGCGGGCGCATAGACTATGGTTTGGGCGACTGTATCGAAGTCAAGTTGGCCGATTACCTGGAGACTGAAGAATATCGATCTCTGGCGCCTACTCCCTCAAATATTGCGCCACGAATAGCTATGGAACCCTAGCAGCGATCAGTGGCAACCGTTTAGCATGCCACACAACAAGACCCACATCCTTTTGCGTTCGGGTTCCGTCAAGTTTCGGCCCACATGCGGATGAGGTTCGCACGCGATTTGCTGATCAGGTCAAAGGTCTGGCTTTTGCCCTCGCGCTTGAAAGTCAGATGCTTGGCGTTTTCCAAATCCCACAATATTTCCCGTCGCGCAGGATCGCGTATCTGGCTTTGCACCCAAATGATTGCCGCATCGCGCGCGCCACGAGTGACAGGTGTCACGTGGTGCAACGTATTGGCTGGATAAGCAATCGCAGCACCCGCTTCAAGCTTGAACTGGCTGCTGATGCCATTCATCAATACCGTCAACTCGCCGCCATCATA
This sequence comes from Dyella sp., assembly GCF_036746095.1. NCBI lineage: Bacteria > Pseudomonadati > Pseudomonadota > Gammaproteobacteria > Lysobacterales > Rhodanobacteraceae > Dyella > Dyella sp. Next base: position 50,948 of record NZ_DAIOEU010000021.1, on the reverse strand, counting down.
GCTTCGTGGATCGGAAAGAAAAATGGTGATGGCAATATCGCTGCGTATCGCATTGCTCATGCTGCCCATTACCGGTGTATCCACGTGCGGACCGTATTCCATGCCTTGCGCATAACGATTGAACAATACCGGCGTTGCCGTTGCCGGCAGCAAGGCCGTCTGCAACTCACCGCTGCGCACAAAGGCCTCGCGCACAATGCGCGCGATCTGCTCATATTCGGGCGCACCCGACGTCACTTGCAGATTCCGCTTGACCTCGCGCGCGGACCAGCCTGCCGTGCTGGCGCCATCAACAAAAGAAGCAGCCTGCAATTTGGACTGGATGGCGGCCAGCTCATCTGGACCGAGAATGGCGGGGAAACAGTGAATCAAGGCAATACCCCCCCTACGAGGTTGCGTGACACCATCCATGGTAATCGCCCGCTCCGGGAAGCGAAACGTCCAGCTGCTATTTACCGCGAGGAACATGCAAGACTAAGCACTGGCTTTGAAAGCTCCGCATCAGGTAACCCATGTCGTCACCCTCCCTCTCCTCCGCGGCACAACAATGGCTGAGCGAAGCCGGCAAAGCGTTATCACAGGGGCGTGCGGATTTGGCCGAGCCCGCATTGAAGCGCGTGCTCGCCGAGGCACCCGGTTTCGCCAGCGCCCAGTTCCTGTACGGCATTGCCTGCCAGATGCGCGGAGACAGTAAGACCGCGGCCGAATACATGCGTAAAGCCGCGCAGCAACGTCCGGATGACCCAAACATCCTCACCAATCTAGGGGGCGCCCTTTACGATTCTGGCGCAGCCGAGGAAGCATTCACTCATCTACATCGCGCCACCCAACTGGCGCCTACGCAAGCGTCCAACTGGTACAACCTTGGCAAGGCATTGAAACTGCATCGGCAACTGGACGAGGCCGCGGATGCTTTGCAGCAGGCACTTGGCCTGGACGATGGGCATGTCAGTGCACGCACGACACTTGCCGACATTTTTACGATACGCGGCGATATCCCCGCCGCCATTGCGCAATACCGCAAGGTGCTGACCCTGCGACCAGATCACGCACTTGCGTGGCACTCGTTGGCCAATCTGAAAACCGAACCGCTCACCCCGGCGGATGCCAGGCAGATCCAGCACATTCTGCAAACCCGACAACTTGCACCCGATGATCGCGTGTCGCTCGGCTTCAGCCTTTACAAGGCGCTGGAAGACCAGCACCAATACAGCGATGCGTTCCAGGCATTGCGCGCGGCCAACGCACTCAAACGCCAATTGGTTCAGTGGAATGCCGCAGAAGCACACGCGCACAATGAGGCAATCATTGAAACATTCCGCCGCCCGCTGCCGGCACCGCTCGATCCCAACCTCGGAAACGAGGTGATTTTCATCGCCAGCCTTCCGCGTTCTGGATCAACACTGGTTGAGCACATTCTCGCCTCGCATCCGCAGATAGAAGGCGCGAACGAAATCCAGGACCTGTCACAGGTGCTCGACGAAGAATCGAAACGGCGAGGTAAAGACTTTCCACATTGGGTCGTTGAAGCGACCCCCGAGGATTGGACGCGCCTGGGCAAAAGCTATCTGGACTGTACTGCACACTGGCGCACCAAGCGACCTTATTTCACTGACAAAGGCTTGCAGAACTGGCAATGGGTCGGTGCCATTCGCGCCATGCTGCCGGGCGCCAAAATCATCAATTGTCATCGCGATCCGGTCGAGACCTGCTTTGCTTGCTATCGGCAGCTGTTCAGCGAAGGCGCCTACTTCAGCTATGACCTTAAAGATCTCGCCAGTTATTACAACGACTACCAGAAGCTCAGTGACTATTGGCAAGAGCGTTATGCGGACAAGGTGCTCGAGCTTGCTTACGAGAAACTGGTGCAAGAGCCCGAAGTGCAGATTCGGCGCCTGCTCTCCTTCTTCCAATTGCCATTCGATGCAGCGTGCCTCTCACCGCATCAGACACAGCGCGATGTACACAGCACCGCCAGTGCGGCGCAAGTACGCCAACCCATACGCGGCGATACCGCACGCAGTCCACACTATCGACACTTTCTGGCACCGCTGATCCAGCATCTCGATCATTGAAACGAAGAAGGCCGCCGGTTGTCCGGCGGCCTTCTTCGTTTCTCCGATGACGAGCACCTTCCGTGGCACTCGTGCATCGTCTATCGCTATTACCAATCGTATTTCACGCTGAAATCCATATAGCGCGGCATTTCCGTCGACTGCGCGGTGTGATAGACCGGGCTCCAGTAACCCGTACCCTGGTTGCCACCATTCGCGCCTGGGCCAATACCAATGGCGTATTCGGTGTAGTAGAGGGTCGCAGCCTGTTCGTTGAACACATTGTGGATTTCCCACTGCATCGTGAGGTGCTTGTTCGCCCATGCCGGCGTGTAGGTCACTGCCAGATTGAGCTGATGCGTCCAGGGCGTATGGCCGCTGGTGCCCGGAGGAGACGGCTGGCCACCGGCACCAACCAAGGAGTACTGACTGCCCACAGGTTGGGTTGGATCAAACTTAACAATAGTCCCGTTGTTGGCCGGCGTACCACCGCAGAAATGCTGATAGGGGCCGGTATACAAGCTCGGACTAATCTCGCTGCCATAACCGCTCAAGCAGACATTCGGCGCACCGGACTGGATGATGTACGTGCCGCTGATCATCCATTCCGGCGTGATGGCATAGGAGCCAAACGCCTTCAAGGTGTGGCGATGGCTGTTGGCCTGCTCACCGTTGGCGTATTGCATGAGGTCAGGGAAGTCCCACTGGGCCGTGGTCGAGCCGGACGCAGCGTTGATACGCTGGTTCGTGATCTGCCCGATCGGGGTATCGGTGGGGCCTTCGGTACTGCCGTACGACTTGGAGAACACGTAGTCCACCTTGGCGTACCACTTGCCGTCCCAGCTGTGTTCCAGATAGCTCTCCAGCGCGTAGTATTTACGCGACGGTACCGGCATGGAACAGTTCGGCGATGTACCATTGGGGCCACCGCAGACAAGACCCTCACCCGTGTTCGGATTCCAGGTGGCATACCCGTCCGGTTGCGGGATGTAGTTGGTTTTGCCCGGATTGACCAACCCCGGGATGACGTTACCTTCATAGAGAACGTCGGTATCGTCGACCAGATTACCCGCCTTCTCCCAGGTCGCCTGCTCGCCCCATACCAAACCGGTGTCACCGAGCTGCTTCTGCATGCCCAGTACGTATTCATCCTGATACTGCGGCTTGAGGTTGGTCGAAGCGTAGTTCTTGATATTGCCGTGGGCACCGCCATTCTCGCCGTCGGACGAGAAGAAACCCGGTACCGGACCACCCGTCGGCGCGACGGGAACCACGCTCAAGCCGGTCGGCTGGCCGTTCGAGGTGATGCCCGTGTAGGTGTAGACAACCGAGCCGTTGATGGAACCGAATTGCGGGTTACGTCCGGCCAGGCCCGCTGGCAGCGCGAGATAGTAGCGCCCCGCGTTACCGAAGATCTTGAAGGTGCTGTCACCAAACACATCCCAGCTGGCGCCCAGGCGCGGTGCCCATTGCGGGCTGGTTTCCTTGACGTAGGCCTCGCCACCGAAGCCGGTGTTTTTGAACTGGTCGTTGCGCAAGCCGAGGTCGAGCAACAGGTTGGGCATGACCTGCCAGCGGTCTTCGATGTACTGCGCTTTTTCGCGCAAACCAATCGAGACGTCCGTCTGCGTGATGCCTTGCTGGACGTAGTTGCCCGTAACGTTGCCCGCACCATTGAGGAACGGCGCAGAGGAAATACTCGATGGCGTGCCGGTGAAATAGTTCCAGGTGCCGCCACCGATGGTCGTGGCGCCGTCGTTGTCGTCACGGTACTGGACGTTGTCGATACCGAACTTCAGATCGTGGCTGTCGGTGACCTTCCAATCCAGGTCGATGCGCAGGTTCTCGGTCTTGGTGGTGTGCTTCGGATTGGGAAGGGTCTGGCTAACCAGTTGTGGAGCGGCAACACCCGGCGGCACGACAAACCCGGTGCCGAACGTGACGGGAGAAATATCCCCGCCCGCGAAGCTGCTGTAGTAATCCGCACCCATCAGGCCGTACATCACTTCGAGCGTGAGGTTGTCGGTGATGTAGGAGGTGTACTTCAGGATCCCGATGTCGTAGGTATTCTTGAACAGCACATTCGGCGCGTAGTAGTTGGCGACCGACTGGTTCGAGTAGTTGTACTGGTAGAAGTTGTTGCTGGTTTCATCTTGCTGGCTTCTTACGCCGGTCAATTCCAGCACGTTGTTGTCGTTGATGTTCCAGTCCAACTTGCCATACAACTTCGGACTGTTGGTAGCGCTCGTTTCGTAGTAGCCCGAAGGCGACACCATGCCGTAGTTCGCCGCCACGCCAGTCGCCCCAGCATGATTGTTGCTGTCGTGCTGCCATTCGGCCGTCAGGAAGAAGAACAGCTTGTCCTTGATCAGCGGGCCGCTGATGTAGGCGTCATACACACTCTCCCAGTCGCTGTCCTGCTTGCGGCCCCTTTCGATCTGGCCGTAGCCGGGCTGATAGTTCGTAGTGCCCTGCGTAGGTGCCATGTAAGGCTTGCCGGGACTGACAACGCCGGTGGCCGGATCGACGTTATAACCAATCGCGCCTACCGGCGTAAGCGGATTGCTGTAATAAATGTTGTCGTATTGGCTTTCGGCCCAGGACGGAGCCCAGGACACGTACACACCGGCGTGCCACTGGTTACCGCCGCGCTGGCCGACCTGGCTGATCACGCCACCGGTCGAACGCCCGTATTCCGGGCCGTAACCGCTGGTGATGGTCTGCTGCTCGGCAATGGCGAAGTACGGCAGCCCAATGCCACCTGCGCCACCGATCGGGTCTGTGGTGTTGAAACCGTTGAGGTAATACGCGTTTTCCACAACGCTGTTGCCGCCCATCGAAAGCAGCGGCGAACCGGTCGGACCCGTGCCCAGGCTGGAGCCACCTGAGGCCACGCCAGGGGCCAGCAGCGCGATGGCTTCAGCGCTATGGGCGATCGGCAGGTTCTTCAGTTGCGATGCGGTAAGCACCTGCGTCTGGCGAGTTGAGGACACGTCGATCGCCGGCACCGAGTTGGCCGTCACCGTGACGGTCGCAAGGTTCTTCGCGTTCTCGGCAGCCGAAAATGGCACTGCCGTACCACCTGACACCGTTACTTGCACATGATCCTGCTTGGACACCACGTTGCCGCCCTGCATCAGCGACACGGTGTAATCGCCCGTCGGCAACTGGTTGGCGCCGAAGCGACCGTCGCTACCGACCGCTACTTCGCGGGTCAGGCCAGTCTGGTTGTTGACGATGCGAACCGTCTCACCAGCCGCTACCGGCGCGGTACCAAACACCGAACCGGTCGTGGCCTGCGCCAGCACCTGTCCGGAAAATCCAAAACCCATCGCAACCGCGATAGCCAACGCAGTGTGACGCACCGGCATCCTGTTCGATGCGGGCACAAACTTCTTGATGCTCATTAAGGTGCTCCCCAGCAGCTAGAAAAACAAAGAGGTAAACCGCCAGCGCATGCCCCTGACCGGCGCAGGTCCCACCCCAGCCAGATCACGAACGGACGGTCTTTCTTCCCCATCCCCGACAAATTGCCTGATCCGAAAAATGTTTTACCAGCGGATCTTTAGCACTCTGTTGTCCCGAAAATTAAGTGTTCGCATAACAAAAAGTCAACAATAAATAATTACGGATGAAAGCAATATTTTGCGATTCGCAATTTATGGGGGCCCATGGCGCTATATATGACGGTTATTCGCAAAATAACGCTAAAACAGTCAGCTTGCCGCAAGCATGGCCGCGAGTTTGCGCAAGGAAAGGCAGAGCCCACTCTCCCGCCTCGTCTTCGACGCAGATGTTTAACACCGCCCGTGCCGGCGCACCTGTTTAGAGCGTCAAGGCCGATCCGAATGCGGGCCTCCGCATAAGGAATAAGGTTGGCGAAGCCCGCAGCGAAAATGGTGGCCGTTTCCATAGCCACCGCCATGCGCTGCGCGCAACGCAGATACTCTTGGGTGTCCCGTGGTGCTCCCACACGCGCCGGTCCCGTAGTCGGCGATGGGCAACACCAAATCGCCTAGCGGATTCTTCTTTTTCACGCCGCCGCATCTACCCAGAAACAACACATCGCTGGGCTGAATCGTGTCCTACACATCACTCACGCTGGCGGCATTGAGGCTGCCCTTGATCTCGAATGATCCGGCATGGTTCGCATATGCCGTGGGATCTGCGCCGCGCCGACCCGATCTGCGCAGCATTATTTCTATAAAAAAACGCCTCGGCACTGCCGAGGCGTTGGAGTAAATGAGTACCTCCCGTGCGAGAGGTACTCGTGCAACTCAGTAGTCGTAAGACACCGACAAACGCACATAGCGCGGCTGGGTGTAGTACATGCCCAGGCCATAGGTGTTGAGCACGGTACCGGGCGACGAGGACTCGCTGGTAGCACTCCACTGCGTCGGCACTTGGCGATTCAACACATTGAACACATCCAGGCCGAAGGCCAGCTTCTGCTGCGCGAACATCGGACGATACATCACGCCCATATCCAATCGCATGTTCCAGGGCATGCGGCCTACTGCGCCCGGAGAAGACGGCTGGGCGAAGCAGTAGTGGTAAGCCGCAAGGTAGCCCGACGGATCGGTATCCGGCGGCGGGTAGTAGCCAAGGCAGCTCTTGGGCGCGCCCGAGGTTGCCACAAGGCGGCCCGAGACCATCCATTCCGAGGTGATGGCGTAAACGCCATAAGCCTTGATCTGGTGTGTGCGGTCATTGAACAGCACGCCGTTGGCATTCGCCATGAGTGCGGCGAAGTCCCAGTCCTCCGTCTTGCTGACGTCGGTCTGGCCGATATCCGAGCGTACCTGGCCTTCCGTGTTGCCGTAGCTGCGCGAGAAGGTGTAATCCAAACGTGCCTGCCACTTGCCGTCAAACGGATGCTCCAGGTACATGTTCAACGCGTAGTACTTGCGCTTGGCACCTTCGGTGAAGCCCCAATCGTCCTTGGTCATCGTCACCTTGGTGTAACCGGTGCCGTCCGTACGCGCGACCAGGAAGTCATTGCTCTTGCCTGGATTGATCAGGCGGCAGCCCGGCTGATCGGTAATGTAGTCAGCCGCGACCAAGCCCATGGACGTCAGTTTGGTGGCAATCTTGTCCGTGTCGCAGACGTCGTCGATCGCGCTTTCCAGGCGGCGCAGGGTGAACTTCGCACCGGTAGTCCAGGCCGAACCCAGGGTCTTGTCGAAGCCCAGAATCAGCTCATCCTGGTACTCGGAACGCAGGTTGGTGGCGGTGAATGTCTTCGGATCGGGCGTAACACCGTATTCGTTGTCCGCCGAGTGTGCCGGGCCCAGGGCGGTCAAGCCAGTCGGTGCACCGTTCGCCGCAATGCCCGAGTAGGTGAAATACTGATCCGTATACGTGGATGCCGAAGCACCACGGATCGCCACGCTGCTCGGCAGAGCAAGGTAGTAACGGCCCAGGTTGGCGTATACCTTCAGGCTGGAATCACCGAACACGTCCCAGCTCGTTCCCAAGCGGGGCGCCCACTGGTTACCGCTGCGGACGTACGGCTGCTCGGCGTTGTTGAGGTTGGTGAACCGGTCGTTGCGCAAGCCGACGTCGATCATCCAGCGGTCGGTCGCCTGCCACTTGTCTTCCAGGTAGTACGCCTTCTGCGCGACCGACATGCTGGTGGCGTCGTGGAAGATGCGCTGACGCGCGTAGTAAGGCGAACCGGGAGCCGCCGAATAGCTGTTGATCGGATCATTCGGGGTCTGGGTGATGAAGTAGTACCAGGCATAACCGGGACCGCTGGTGACCTGGCCTTGGTCAGAAGCGTGGTAGAACATGTTGTCCATACCCACGGACAGATCATGGCTACCCAGGTGGTAGTCGACGTCCAGACGCAGGCCATGTGTACGGGTCTTGGCATCGGGCGAATTGATCAGGCGAACCGTATTGCTATTCGTGATCGTGCCGCCGCCCGTGTAAGCCGGGTTCTGGTTGAGCGGGTTGGCAATGAAAGGATCGGTTGCGTTCTGGCCCGGAATCTCGGTGAAGTTCGTGACGTCGTTCTTGCCGAAAGTGGCGCTTACCGTCAGGTCCTGCGTGATGTAGCCGGTGTATTTGATGATGTCGAGCGTGGTCGAGTTCTTCGACCAGATCGGATACAGCCCCAGCGCCCCGCCGGTTTTGCCGGTGGCGTAGTTGTAACCGTAGTATTCACCCGAGCTCACTTCCGGCGAAATCGCGGGGTTGCCGGTCGGATCGATGTTGCCGGCGTCACCCGGCTGCTTGTTCACGATGTGCGTGAATTCCAGCAGGTTGTTGTCGGTGATGTTCCAGTTGATCTTGCCGTAGAACTTCTGCAGCTTGTTCGTGTAATCGAGATAGGCAGCCTGCGAAGCATCCGAGGTATTGGTGCTGCGACCTTCCACCTTCTCTGATTCGGCCGCCAGGAAGAAGAACAGCTTGTCCTTGATCAGCGGGCCGCCCACGTAGGCGTCATACACCGTGCGCCACTGCTTGTCGTTCTGGCGTGCTTGGTAAATCGTGCCCGGCAGGTTCGACTGGGCATAGGTATAGCCGGAGGGCAGCGACATATTGGGGTAGTAGCGGCTCACCGGATCAGACTCGGCAAAGCGCGGCTCCCACAGCACCTGGCCGCCAAAATGCCACTCGTTGGTGCCTTGCTTGCCGATCTGGTTGATGACGCCGCCGTCGGAACGGCCGTACTTGGCGCTGTAGCCGCCGATGTACGTTTCCTGCTGATCGATCGAGCCGTACGGCAGGCCCACGCCGCCCAGGTTGGAGAGCGGATCGGAGCTGCTGAAACCGTTGATGTAGTACGCGTTCTCGCTCGGGCTACCGCCGCCGAAGGAGAGCGAATTGTTGAAGAAGCCGCTGCCCTGCACCACGCCCGGCGCCAGCAGCGCGATGGCTTCTGCGGTGCGTCCGAGCGGCAGGCGTTCCAGGTCCTTGGAGGTAATCACCGAACGAGAGTCGACCGAAGTCACGTCGATTTTCGGGATCGAGTTGGCGCTCACCGTCACGGTATTGAGGACCTTGGCCGCGAAGCTGACTTCCGTGCCCACGCCAACGTTCAACGTCACATCGTTGCGAGTGTCCACGATGGCGCCATCTTTTTTCAGCTGGACCGTGTAGCTACCCACTGGAAGATTGCCGACGCGATAGCGACCGGTGCTATCCACCGGCACGTCGCGGCTGATGCCGGTCTGGCTGACCACCGTGACCGAATCGCCGACCGGAGCCTGGCCGAAGAACGAACCGGTGGTGGACTGTGCCATTGCCACGCCGGTGAAACCCAAGCTGATTGCAAGCGCCGCAGCAAGAGCATGGCGACGGGGATGACCCGTGCCCATCATGTAATGCTTACTCATTATTGACCTCTCCCCAGAAAGCCCATTGGGCTAGAAACCACGACCTGCACGAACTGCTCGTGCAAGCTCCGAACAAGCAGGGCACCACACCGTCTTTGCCAGGAACCCCCTTACCGATCACCTGGCAAAATCCCCCGGTGGTTAGGCGCTTCTCGCCGATAGCGATTTGCACAGGCCGCTGCCCCATTCTTCAAGAACTTACGTTACCGCCCGGACGGGTGTCAACAATTTCTTAGCAATCCGCCACGACTTCTTGCGCTGTCGACCGGCCTGGAAAATTACGCATAAAACCATGTAATCGTTTGATCCATATAGGTAATCACCGATGGATCCTGTCGCCTGCCTGACAATAACCGCATAATTTCGCAGGGCTTCACCCGCGGCACGGACGCCGACCGTAAGAATTCCCTCAAGCCATTGCTTCCGCGCCGGGAAGTACCTGCCCCCAAAGCCATCGACCATGGCTGCCGTTCAAGCAGCATGCGCTTCGCTATCGGTGGCGTAGACGCATGCACCCATGCCTCACCACGGTGCATGACGCACGAAGAAAAAACCGGGCACGCCCTTGGCGCACCGCGACAGGCCCGAGTGCGACCGTCATGTTATGTTCGAGCCGCACATTGAAGACGGGGTTGGCACATGCGCATGGGCTTGGCTATCGATGCATCCTGCGATCTGCCGCGGCAGTTTTTGCAGCAGCACGACATTGCCGTCATGCCTATCGCCGTGCGCATCGACGATTCCGTGTTCAAGGACAATCGCGATCCGGCCGAAATCCAGCGCTTTTTCGATCTCAAACTAGGCAGCCGCAGCCACTCGGCAGAAACCGAACCGTGTTCGGTCGAGGACGTGCAGAAGCTATTCCTGGATAAGCTGGTGCTGGAAAAGGATTGCGTGTTCTGCCTCACCATTACGCCATCGCGCAGCCCGATCTACGACAACGTGGTCAAGGCCAGCTTCGCGGTGTTGAAAAACTACCGCAGGGTGCGCGAGCCGCTCGGCATCACCGGTCCATTCCTGATGCGCGTGCTGGATACGCGCAGCCTGTTCGCAGGTTCCGCGCCGAGCATCGTCGAGGCCGTGCGCCTGATGCAGGCGAATGAAACGCCAGCCGCGATCCGCGAGCGATTGGCGTACATCGCCGAAAACTCCTATGGCTACATGCTGCCGCGCGACCTGTATTACCTGCGCGCCCGCGCCAAGAAAAAAGGCGACCGCAGCGTGGGCCTGTTCAGTGCCGTGCTGGGTTCTACCTTGGACATCAAGCCGCTGATCCGCGCCTATCGCGGCGATACCACGCCGGTCGGCAAGGTGCGCGGCTGGGAGCACGGCTGCGAAACCCTGTTCGGCTATGCCGCCGACCGTGTGCGTGCCGGCCTGCTGGTACCTGCCATGTGCACCGCGTACGGCGGTGACCTCAGCGAACTGCCCACGCTGCCCGGCTTCGACAAGCTGGCGCAGGCTTGCGAGGAATGCGGCGTCGCCCTGATGCAGGCGCCGATGAGCATCACCGGCATGGTCAACGTCGGCCAAGGCGCGGTAACGATCGGCTTTGCCGCGGAAGAACACCAGGTCGACTTCTGATGTCCGCCCAGCGTTGCTGCTGAGCAAAACTTGCACAATGTCGTGCAAGTGCCTGTCATCAAAGCCTCGTGAAGAGTTGTCCACAGGGTTGCCACCAGGGTTTCCCCAATCGCTGTGGAAAAGTGCGGCGATACTTGATCAGTTGCCTTAAGACGCGCAAGAAGCCGGATTGCATCCAGCCTGCACGGGCAGGCACTCAAAAGCCGTAATTGAGAAACCCGCCATCCACCGCCAGCACCTGCCCGGTGATGTAGCTCGCCGCCGGCAGGCAAAGAAAAGCGATGGCCGCCGCCACTTCCTCCGGCTCGCCAATACGCTTGAGCGGGGTGCGGTCCAGCACTTCATCCAGATAATCGGCATCCGCCAAGGCGGGCTCCGAACGCTGCGTGCGGATATACCAAGGCGCCACCGCGTTGACGCGAATGCCATCCACCGCCCATTCGGCGGCCAGGTTGCGCGTCAGTTGATGCAGCGCCGCCTTGCTCATGCCATAGGGCGAACCCGTGCGCACATGCGTCGTGCCGGAAACCGAGCCGACATTCACGATCGCCGCGTGCGCATGCTGGATCAACTGCGGATGCGCGAGGCGGCACATTTCGTAGGCCGAAAACAGGTTCTGCTCGAAGATCGCGCGATACTCGGCCTCCTCGTAGTCGAGCGTGGCCTTCGGGCTGTTCCCGCCGGCGTTGTTGACGAGCAGCGACACCGGTGATTCCAGATCGGCGATCCAATCGAACACGGCCAGGCGGTCTTCCGCCACGCTCACGTCGGCGGCGAACGCCAGCACCTCGATGCCGGGAAAATCGTCCGTCAATTCCACGCGCACCTGCTCCAGGTAGTCGTCATCGCGCGCCACCAGCAGCAGGTCGGCACCCAATCCGGCCAGTTCGCGCGCGGTGGCGTAGCCGATGCCCTTGCTGGCGCCGGTAATGAGCACGGTGTGATCCTGCAGTTGCCAGGCGTCGATGCGGCTGTTCATGCGATGCAGCTTACATGAACGGCGTCGCTTGTCCGAAGCGTCCGCTCGCAGGACACTGTGCCCATGCTGATCGAGGTCATCTCATGAGAACCGCCACCGCCCTGCTCTGCCTGCTAACCCTGAGCACCTGCAGCGGCAAGCCACCCGCACCGCAGTCCGATCCCAAGGCCGCCGCCCAACCCAGCGCGCCGTGGGATGCGATGAAACAGGACGAACAGCGCGCCAAGGACGTGCAGAAGGTCGTCAACCAGCACGCCGCCGAGCAGGACAAGCAGATCGAGCAGCAAACGCAATAGGTAGCGCGCACATTCAGCCATCTGGACGTCTGTACGTCCATCGCTTGCCATCACCCGCCGTAGCAGGCAAGGTTCGGGCATGAGTCCCGACACCACCCACTTCGATGCCGCCCCCCTGCTGGATATCCACGAAGCCAGCGTACTGCGCGGCGAGCGCCTGATCCTGGACCGCCTGAGCCTGCGGCTTGCCGCCGGCCAGCACACCGCCATCCTCGGCGCCAACGGCTCGGGCAAATCCACGTTGATTCGGTTGATCGCGCGGCAGATCTATCCGCTGGCTCGCGACGATGGCACACCCACCATCAAGGTATTCGGCCGCGACCGCTGGAACGTGACCGAGCTGCGCAGCCTGATCGGTATCGTCTCGCCCGCCGTGCAAGGCGATTTCACCAACGAGGATGCACCGCTGGAAGTTTTCGATGCGGTCGTCTCCAGTTTCTTCGCCGCACGCGGGCTGTGGGTCAACCACGAAGTCACCGAAGCCATGCGCCAGCGTGCGCTGGAAGCACTGGCACAAGTACAAGCCTCGCAACTTGTCGGCCGCCAGATGGGCAGCCTTTCCACCGGCGAAGCGCGTCGCGTGTTGATTGCACGTGCGCTGGTGCACAAACCGCGTGCGCTATTGCTGGATGAACCGTGCACCGGACTTGATCCGGCCAGCCGCCGGCGCTTTCTCGAAAGCCTGCGGCAGCTCGCCCAACAGGGCGTGACCCTGTTGCTGGTGACGCATCATGTAGAAGAGATTCTGCCGGAGATCGAACACCTGGTTCTGCTGCGCGAAGGCCAACTGTTGCGCAAGGGCAACAAGGCCAGCGTGCTGACGGACCAAGCGTTGACCGAGGCATTCGGCATGCCGATGCGCGTGGCGCGGCAGGGCGACTACTACATCGCCAGCATCGCGCCATAGCCTGGAGCCAGCCGGAACTTCAACGGAGGAATGCAACCACGCTCCATCGCAGCCGTTGGGTTACGCTGCGCCAACCCCCATGGCACCAATTTGGGCGCGCAAAGCTCGATGCTGGCGATGATCGACTCCCTGCGCTGCGTGCAGCAGGGGAGGGAGTGCAAGGCGGCAAGCATCGAGATGTGCGCCCAAGTCAACGCCATTGGCGCTCACCCAACCTACGCACCACCGGAGGATTCGCCATGCAGAAACCGGCCTTGCTTGCATTGCTGCTCACGACACCCGCCTTCGCCCATGCGCAAGACGCCATCCGCTACAAACTGCCCCACAGCAATTTCCCCATCTCCGCCGCGGTGGAAGTGCCGGCAGGCAAATCAATCGTGTTTCTCAGCGGCATGGTGCCGCCAGTGATCGATGCCAAGGCGCCGAAGGATTCCGTCGCCGCCTACGGCGATACCAAGACCCAGACCATCGGCGCGCTCACCGCCATCCAGAAGCAATTGCAAAGCATGCATCTGGACATGGGCGACGTGGTGAAGATGCAGGCATTCCTGGTCGGCGACCAAACACATGGCGGACGGATGGATTTCACCGGTTTCATGGCCGGCTATACCCAGTTCTTCGGCACCAAGGAGCAGTCCAAGCTGCCGGCGCGTTCGGCGATCCAGGTGGCCGGGTTGGCGAATCCGGGGTTTCGCGTGGAGATTGAAGTGACCGCCGTGCGGCCTTGAGTCATTCGACGTTTTCCAAGGACATTCCGCCGCGCGCGAAGCGCGTGGCGGAACGCCACCGCAAAACAAATAGACATATCCACCACTTTATTCCGCATCGTCGCAAGGCACACGCACACTTACGCATTAATCTAGCCACATAAGCTGGTGTACCGGGAACACATCATGGGGCTCTATCCACTCTTTGCCGACCTGACCGGACTGCCCGTGCTGGTGGTCGGCGGCGGCCACGTCGCGGAACGCAAGACAGCCATGCTGCTCGCGGCGGGTGCGCGCGTACGCGTTGGCGCACCGGTACTGACGCCTGCCCTGCTGCAACAAGCCGAGGCAGGCAAGATCGACCACCTCGCCGGCAGCTTCCAGCCTGCGTGGCTGGATGGTGTGTGGCTGGTCATTGCCGCCACCGACGATCACGAATTGAATGCCGAGGTTGCCGCGAACGCCGAGCAACGCCGCATTCTCGCCAACGTGGTGGACGCTCCGGCCCTGTCCCGCTTCCAGGTGCCGGCCTTGGTGGATCGCACGCCATTGATCGTGGCCGTTTCCACCGGTGGCGCCGCACCGGTGATTGCCCGGCGCGTACGCGAAACGCTGGAAACCGAACTCGATCATGCGCTTGGCCCGCTTACCGCGCTGGCGCAAAGGCACCGCACACGCATCACGCAACGCTGGCCGCACCTGGCCGAGCGCCGCGCGTTCTACGACTGGCTGCATGACGGGCCGGTCATGGCGCTGCTGCGCCATGCCAGGCCCGACGACGCCGAACAAATCTTGCTGGATGCGTTGAACGCGCCAGCATCTCCTTCGGCAAAAGGTTCTGTGCTGCTGGTCGGCGCCGGTCCCGGCGATCCAGGCTTGCTCACCTTGCATGCATTACGCGCGCTCAATCGCGCCGACGTCATCCTGCATGACTCACTGGTCAGCGACGCCGTGCTCGCGCTCGCGCGCCGCGATGCCGAGCGCATCGACGTCGGCAAGCGCTGCGGGGGGCGGCACACCCAACAGGAGCAGATCCATCAACTGCTGCTCGAACAGGCGCAGGCAGGCCGACTGGTGGTGCGGCTGAAAGGCGGCGATCCGTTCGTTTTCGGGCGCGGCGGCGAAGAGATGGAATTCCTGCGCCAGCACGGCATCCCGTACGAAATCGTGCCCGGCGTCACCGCCGCCGTCGCTTGCGCCGCCTACGCAGGTATTCCACTCACCCACCGCGACCACGCACGCACCGTGCACCTGCTTACCGGCCATGGCAAGGAATCCATGGACGCCATGGACTGGCCGGCACTGGCGCAGGATCACCAGACCATGGCCGTCTATATGGGCGTGGCCAGGCTGGAGGAATTTACCCAGCGCTTGCTGGCACATGGCCGGCGTCCGGATACGCCGTTTGCCATCATCGAGAACGGCACGCGGCCACAGCAACGGGTGATAAGCGGCGTGCTGCACGAACTGCCTGCGCACGCC
This sequence comes from Dyella sp., assembly GCF_036746095.1. Classification (NCBI taxonomy): domain Bacteria; kingdom Pseudomonadati; phylum Pseudomonadota; class Gammaproteobacteria; order Lysobacterales; family Rhodanobacteraceae; genus Dyella; species Dyella sp. The sequence continues at coordinate 35,596 of NZ_DAIOEU010000021.1, read as the reverse complement.
AAGGAACATGCGATACACCCGCCGGCACTGCTTATCATTGGCGAAGTGGCGGCATTGGCGCATGACCACGCCTGGTTTGGCAAATGACCAGGAGCTCACTTTCTTTCATGGCGGCCATGAGGCAGCAGGACTGTCACACATGACTCATACCGATGCCGACGTGCCACTGCAAAACCGCCGTATCGCCATTCCCGAGTCGCGCGAACTGGATCTGTTCGCCTCGCTGCTGGAACGCCGCGGCGCCACGGTATTGCGCTGTCCGCTGGTGGATATCCGCGAGACGCCTGATCCGGTGCCCGTGCTCACATGGCTGCATGCGTTCTGTGCCGGCGGCTGCGACGACTTGCTGCTGTTCACCGGCGAGGGCGTGCGTCGTCTGCTAAGCCTGATCGAGCACCACGCCCCTGACCTGCACGAGTCGTTCGTCAAGCAGCTTGCCAGCGTGCGCACCATCGCGCGCGGCCCAAAGCCTGGCCGCGTGCTGCGCGAGCTGGGCTTGAAGCCAAGCTTGGTGGCCGACCCCGCCACCACACCTGGCATGATTGCACTGCTGCAAACGCTCGATTTGCAGGGACGCCGCGTAGGCGTGCAGCTCTATGGCACGGAGCCGAACACCGCATTGATGGAGTTTCTCGCCACGGCCGGTGCGCAGGCGCTGCCGGTATGGCCGTATGTGTATGCCGATGCGGCAGCCGACGCGGAAGTGTTCGCGCTGATCGAATCGATGCAGCAAGGTCGCGTCGATGCGATTGCCTTCACCAGCTTGCAGCAAGTGGAGCGGCTGTTTCGGCTGGTCGGCGGCGAGCGACTCAAACAAGCGCTGGCGCAGACGCTGGTGGCAGCCATCGGACCGGTTGTGGCCGATGCATTGCGCGCACACGGCGTCCAGCCCCAGGTCGTGCCGGAACAAAGCTATTACTTGAAGCCATTGACGCAAGCGTTGATCGAGCGGCTAAGTTCAAGCTTGCCTTAAACCCGTACAACCTCATTGCCGTCATTCCCGCGAAAGCGGGAATGACGGCAATGAGGCAAGAATGCGTTTCATGCGTTCACTTCTGCCCGCACTTCCGCAATCAACTGCCGCAACTCCGGTACGCACGAACCGCAATTGCCGCCCGCGCGCAGGCGCGAGGTAATCTGCGCCGGCGTCTCCAGGCCATGCGTGCGGATCGCGTCGCAAATCGTGTCGCGTCCCACACCAAAGCAGGAACATACCGTCGGCCCGGTCGCCGCCGACGGACCGCCGGACTCGCCAAGCAACAACGCCATGCGGTCGTCATCCGCCAACCGCTCCTGCACGAACAGGCTTGCCAGCCAATGCCGCGCCGGCAGATCCGGGCGCGAGGAAAGAAACACGCAGGATTCAATCCGATCGTCGATCACATGCGCCGCGCGGTAGATGCCGGTACTGCGGTCCTCGTATTCCAGCCAATCGGCCTCCGGGTCCGTCACGCCCAGCCATGCACGCGCCCAGGCACTGCATTCGGATGGCCGCTCGCGATGGGCGATTTCATAGCGGCGGAAATGGTCGCCTTGAATAGACGTCCAATAGCTCAAACCGTGCGGCATCAACGGCTCGCGGGACAGCGCAAAGCCGTACCAGCGCACCGGAAAAGGTTCCACGCTTACCGGCGTGTGCTTGAACTCCGGTTCGCCGGAAACCGGATCGACCACCGGATTGACCACGCCGCCCACGCGCGCGTCGGAAGCGAACTGGTCATTCCAGTGAATCGGCACGAACACGGTGCCGGCAAGAATGCCGCCGCTGTGCTTTACGCGCGCCACCATCGCACCCCAGCGCGATAGCACGCGCGCCAACTCGCCTTCGCGTACGCCGCAACGCAAGGCATCGTGCGGGTGCATGTCGACGAAAGGCTCGGGAACATGCCCGGTAAGCCGCGGCGCCTTGCCGGTGCGCGTCATGCTGTGCCATTGGTCGCGCACGCGGCCGGTATTGAGTATCAGCGGGTATTGGCGATCGGCGGCGTGCCTGGGCATGCGGGCTGGCGTGGCGATGAAGCGCGCCCGCCCACCGGGGTGCGAAAAGCTGCCGGATGCAAACAGGCGTGCCTCGCCTTCGCCATTCGCCGCCACCGGCCATTGCACCGGCTGCAGCGCGTCGTAGGCATGCCGGTCCAGGTGCGCCAGCCCTTCCAGATTGAGCAGGCGATGGGCGGCCGGCGCGTCGCCCTCCCGCCCCTCATGGTTGCGGTAGGCCGTCAGTCGTGCGTGCTCGGCGAATACCGCATGCGCGTCGTCAAACTCAAACCCTTCGGCAAAGCCCATCCGCCGCGCTACTTCACAGACGACGCGCCAATCCGCACGCGCGCTCCCCGGTGCCGGCAGGAACGCGCGCTGGCGCGATATGCGCCGCTCCGAGTTGGTGACGGTGCCGTCCTTCTCGCCCCAGCCCAGCGCCGGCAACAGCGCATGGGCATAAGCATGGGTGTCGGTTTGCGCGACGATGTCGGAACTCACCACCCACTCGCAACGCGCCAGCGCCTGCTTCACGCGATCGGCATCCGGCAGGCTCACCACCGGATTGGTCGCCATGATCCACAGTGCCCTCACCTTGCCCTGGCCGATCGCCTCGAACAGGTCCACCGCTTTCAATCCTGGACGTTCGGCGATGCGCGGTGATTGCCAGAACGATTGCACGACCTGGCGATGCACAGGATTTTCCAGTTCCATATGCGCGGCCAGCATGTTTGCCAGCCCACCGACTTCACGCCCGCCCATCGCATTGGGTTGGCCGGTCAGCGAAAACGGCCCCATGCCGGGCTTGCCGATGCGCCCGGTAAGGAGGTGGCAATTGATGATGCTGTTGACCTTGTCGGTGCCGCTGGACGACTGGTTCACGCCCTGCGAGAACAGCGTGACGGTACGTCGGCAGCGCGCGAACCAGCGGTAGAAATTCAACAGGTCCGCCTGTTGCACGCCGCATATACGCGCCACCTCGGCGGGATCGCCGGCATCCTTTTGCGCCGCGGCCAGCGCTTGCGCAAAACCCTCGGTATGCGCTTCCATGAAACGGGCATCCATTGCGCCGTGCTGGAACAGAAACGCCAGCAGGCCGTTGAACAGCCACACGTCCGTACCCGGCTTCACCGGCAAATGCAGATCGGCCGATTCGCAGGTCGCCGTATGGCGCGGATCGATCACCACCATGCGCGGCGGGTTCGCGCCTTCCTTGGCCTTGGCAATGCGCTGGTACACGATGGGATGGCACCACGCGGTATTGGAACCGACCAGCACGATCAGCTCGGCCTGTTCCAAGTCGTCATAGCAACCCGGCACCACATCTTCGCCGAACGCACGCTTGTGGCCGGCCACGGCGGAAGACATGCACAGGCGCGAATTGGTATCGATGTTCGCCGTGCCGATATAGCCCTTGGCCAGCTTGTTGACGACGTAGTAGTCCTCGGTGAGCAACTGGCCGGAGACGTAGAACGCGACGGCATCCGGACCATGCTGGTCGATGACGCGGCGAAAACCTTCGGCGACGCGATCGAGTGCGTCGTCCCAGCTCGTGCGCCGCAAGGTACCGTCCGGCCCACGCAACATCGGATGCAACAAGCGCCCACGCAAGTCGACGGTTTCACCTAAAGCCGAGCCTTTTACGCACAAGCGCCCGTGATTGGCGTGATGTTGCGCGTCGCCTTCTACATACACGGAGCCGTCGGCGTTGGCGCGGGCCAATACGCCGCAACCCACACCGCAATAGGGGCAGGTGGTGGCGACGGTCACAGCCAGACACCTCCACGTCCACTCACAAAGTCCGCAGTTTTTCTAGAACGGGCACCGCTCTTAAAAGATACATAGGTCGTCGCAAGGCCACATTTGCCTGCACATCCAATACCACTTACCCGTCGCCGGAACGACGATGTATTGAGCATTGCGGCGCGTGTCGACGATATTTCCCTGAATATCAGCGTGCAAAAGCGGGAATGACCGCAGAGAAAAGGAACAACACTCATGCAGCCACCTCCGCCCGCTGGCAATGATGCCTGCCAAACAACAAGCGATCGCGAATCGGCGTGATATCCGTACCGTTCTGGATCAACTCGAAATACCAGCCGCCATCCTTCACGTCGCCATACAACACGGCGCCGATGATCTGGTTGCCCCTCAGCACCAGCCGCTTGTAAATGCCGCGGCGCGGATCGCGCAGCACCAGGTCCTCCGTGCCTTCGCCGCCGATGAAGTCGCCGGCCGAATAAAGATCGATGCCGGTCACCTTCAGCTTGGTCGCCGTGCGCGTGAAGCGATAGCGGCGATGGCCGATGCGCGCCAGATGCGATGCGCATACCTTCGCCTGCTCCCACACGGGCGCGACCAGCCCAAAGGTGAGGCGGCGATGTTGCACGCATTCGCCGACGGCATAGATGTGCGGATCGTACGTGAGCAAGGTGTCGTCCACGACGATGCCGCGATCGCAATGCAACCGGCAGGATTTTGCCAGCGCGATATCCGGGCGCACGCCCACCGCCATCACCACTAGATCAGCATCGATGCGCGTACCGTCGACAAATTCGATGCCCTGCACACGGCCATCGCCGTACAACGCCTTGGTCTGCGCATTCAGCAGCACGTTCAAGCCACGTGCCTTGAGGTTCTGTGTCAGCAGGCGCGATGCATCCGCGTTGAGCTGCTGTTCCATCAGCACCTCGATGCGATGGAGCAGCGTCACTTGCATACCGCGGCGCAAAAGGCCATTGGCCGCCTCGATACCGAGCAGGCCACCACCGATCACCGCGGCATGCCTGTACGTACTGGCCGCCCGCAACATCTGCTCGACATCGTCGATCCCCCGAAAACCGATCACGCCCGGTAGATCGGCGCCAGGCAGCGGCAGCATGAAGGGCTGCGAGCCGGTCGCGATCAGCAATCGGTCGTAAACCACCTCCACGCCCTTGCGCGAACGCACGCGCCGATGGCGCCGATCGATCGCGACCACCGGATCGCCGGCATGCAGCGTGATGCCGTTCGCCGCGTACCACTCGCGCGTATTGAGCATGATGTCGTCGGTGTTCTTCTCCCCGCTCAACAGCATCGACAGCAGGATGCGGTTGTAGTTGCCGTAAGGCTCCGCGCCGAACACCGTGATGTCGTACAGGCCGGGCGCAAGCTGCAGCAATTCCTCGACCGTGCGCATGCCGGCCATGCCATTGCCGATGACGACCAGCCTGGGCCGCGATGCGCTCATTGTTGCGGTTGTCCCAGCAGCACGTGGCCTTGCTGGAGTTTTACCTGCCACGCGCGCACCGAGTGTTCCGGCGCTTCAAGACACTCACCCGTGCGCAGGTCGAAGTGCTGCTTGTAGATCGGTGAAGCAACCACGACGCGCTCGCCCAGGCTGCCGATCAAGCCACGCGAAAGCACATAGGCATTCGCGTTCGGATCGAAATTATCGATTGCGTAAAGCGCCTGCTCGCCCACCCGGAATACCGCCACTTGCTGGTCATCCACCAAGGCGCACACGCCGGTGTTGGACACGATGTCCTCCAGATCGCACACCAACGTCCAGCCTTTCGCCGTCACCACGTCTTCCATCGGGTTACTCCGTCATCACGCTGGCGGGAATGTGCCGGCTGCGTTTTTCATCCAGCGTGGCCGGGCGGATCTGGCCACGCTCCGGCACGAACACCACGTTGCGGTCTTGCTCATGGCTGTTGACGAAATGCTGGAAGCGCCTGCGCGTCTGCGGATCGGTGACGGCTTTCTTCCATTCGCATTCGTAAGTGTCGATGACGAGCTGCATTTCCGCTTCCAGTTCGGCGGCAATACCGAGCTTGTCGTGCACGACCACGTCCTTGAGGTAATCCAGCCCGCCTTCCAGGTTGTCGCGCCACACGCTGGTGCGTTGCAGGCGATCGGCGGTGCGGATGTAGAACATCAGGAAGCGGTCGATGTACTTGATCAGCGTCGGCGTATCGAGATCGCCCGCGAGCAACTCGGCATGGCGCGGCTTCATGCCACCGTTGCCGCACACGTAGAGATTCCAGCCTTTTTCGGTGGCGATCACGCCCACGTCCTTGCCTTGCGCTTCGGCGCATTCGCGCGTGCAGCCGGACACGGCCATTTTCAGTTTATGCGGGGAACGCAGGCCCTTGTAGCGGTTTTCCAGGTCGATCGCGGCACCGACCGAATCCTGCACCCCATAGCGACACCAGGTCGAACCCACGCAGGATTTCACCGTGCGCAGCGACTTGCCGTAGGCATGGCCGGATTCGAAGCCGGCGGCGATCAGTTCCTCCCAGATCAACGGCAGTTGCTCCAGCCGCGCGCCGAACATGTCCACGCGCTGGCCACCGGTGATCTTGGTGTAGAGCCCGTATTTCTTGGCGATCGCGCCGACGGCGATCAGGCCGTCCGGCGTCACTTCGCCACCGGCCATGCGCGGCACCACCGAATAGGTGCCGTCTTTCTGGATGTTGGCGAGGAAGTAATCGTTGGAATCCTGCAGCGATGCGTGCTCTTTCTGCAGCACGAACGCATTCCAGCAGGAAGCGAGAATGCTGGCCGCCACCGGCTTGCAGATATCGCAGCCCAGGCCCTTGCCGTGGCGAGCAAGCAGTTCATCGAAGTGCCTGATGCGTTCCACCCGCACCAGGTGATACAGCTCCTGGCGCGAATAGGCGAAGTGCTCGCACAGGTGGTTGTTCACCGCCAGGCCCTGGCGTTTCATCTCCGCCTTCATGATCTGCGTGACCAGCGGCACGCAACCGCCGCAGGTAGTGCCGGCCTTGGTGACGGTCTTCAGGTCGCCGATGGATGCCGCACCGGCGCAGACCGCCTCGCACAGCTGTCCTTTGGAAACGTTGTTGCACGAGCAGATCTGCGCGGAAGCCGGCAGCGCATCCACGCCCAGGCCGGGCTTGGCGCTGCCATCCGGCGTGGGCAGGATCAGGAACTCCGGCGACGCCGGCAGTTCGATGCCATTGAGCATCATCTGCAGCAGCGTGCCGTATTCGCTGGCGTCGCCCACCAGCACGCCGCCGAGCAATTGCTTGCCATCACCCGACACCACCAGTTTCTTGTAGACCTGCCGGCGTTCGTCGCTGAACTGATAGCTGCGACTGCCCGGTGTCGTGCCGTGCGCATCGCCCAGGCTGGCAACATCCACGCCCATCAGCTTCAGCTTGGTGGACATGTCCGCGCCCACGAATTCGGGCAATTGCAACGCGTGCTTGCGTTCCAGCAAGGCGCTCAGGTGCGCCGCCACCACACGCGCCATGTCGTAACCGGGTGCGACCAGGCCGAAGGTCTTGCCACCCCAGTACGCGCATTCGCCGATCGCATAGACGTCCCAGTCGCGCGTGCGGCAGTAATTGTCGACGTGGATGCCGCCGCGTTCGCCCACACCCAGTTCGCATGCACGCCCCAATTCATCGCGCGGGCGAATGCCGGCGGAGAACACGATCATGTCGGCATCCAGATAGCTGCCGTCGGCAAACTTCATGCGATGGTGCGCGCTTGCGCCATCGACGATTTCCTGCGTGCTCTTGCCGGTGTGCACGGTGACGCCCAGTTCCTCGATCTTCCGCCGCAGGATCTGGCCACCGATATCGTCCACCTGTACCGCCATCAAGCGCGGTGCGAATTCCACCACATGGGTTTCCAGGCCGAGATCGCGCAGCGCCTTGGCGCATTCCAGGCCAAGCAAGCCTCCGCCCACCACCACACCGACCTTGGAACGCTTGCCCCATGCCTGCATCGCCAGCAGGTCGTCGATGGTGCGATAGACAAAGCAGCCGGCACGCTCGTTACCCGGGATCGGCGGCACGAATGGCTTGGAGCCGGTGGCGAGCACGATCTTGTCGTAGGCGATCACGTCGCCATCGGCCGTGGCGACGCGCTTTTGCTGGCGGTCGATCTGTACGGCGCGTGCGGTAAGGCGCAAGGTCACACCGGGTTGATCGAAAAAGCCGGGTTTGACCAGCGAAAGATCGTCCGCGCTCTTGCCGCTGAAGAATTCCGACAAATGCACGCGGTCGTAAGCGGGCCGGCTTTCCTCGCACAACACGGTGATGTCCAGGCCCGGCGGCTGCCGCTCCATCAGCTCTTCGAGCAACTTGTGCCCGACCATGCCGTTGCCGATCACCAGTAATTTCATTGCCATGCTGCGCCCTCCCCGTTCATGCCGCGAACCGCGACGTCGCCTGTTGCTGGCTCATCGCTTCCCGGTAAAGCTGCTCTTCGCGCGCGGTGTGCTCGGCGCTGAAGCGCACCGCCAGCGCGCACAAGGAACCGGCGATCACAAAACCTCCGAGCAGTGCGAAGGTGTGCTGCACCGAACCGGTGCTCTTGAGCAGGAAACCCGCCGCCACCGCGCCGACATTGCCGCCCGCGCCGATGATGCCGGCCACGCCGCCCAGTGCCTTGCGATCCACGAATGGCACCAGCGCGTACGTCGAACCGCAGGCCATGTGCGTGAACAGGCCGAAGGCGATCATCGCCGCAACCGCGGTATCTGCCGCCTGCGCACTGGAGAACCACAGCAAGCCCAAGCCTTCGCCGAGCATCAGTGCGGCTAGCAACCAGGTGCGCGCCGCCAGGCCGTGACGACACGCCAGGCGATCGGATGCGATGCCGCCAACCGCGCGCGCGAACAACGCCAGCAGGCCAAAGCAACCGGCGGCCATCCCCGCATGTTGCAGATCCATGCCGAAGCGATCGACGTAATAGCTGACCGCGACGCCATGCACGAACAGCTCGATGCCGAAACAACCGGCATACGTGACGAACAGCATCCACACGCGGTAATTCTTCACCGCCGCCAGGAACACCTGCCATCCGCCGGCCTTGCCCGTGTCTGGCATCACGCCGCGTGCGCGCAAATCGCAGTAATCGCCCTGCGGGCAATCCTGCGCATGGCGCCAGTACAGCGCCGCCACGATCAGCATCAGCGTGCCCGGCACGAACATCGCCGCGCGCCAGCCCCATGCATGCTGCACGCCCAAGCCGATGACTGCGCCAAGCACCCACGGCATTACCGATTGCGCGACGCCGCCGCCGGCGTTACCCCAGCCGGCAGCCGCGGCATTCGCGGTACCCACCACGTTCGGCGCGAACATCACCGAGGTGTGGTACTGCGTGATCACGAAGCCCGCGCCCGCGATGCCAATGGCCAGGCGAAAGAACAGGAACGAGGCATAGCTGTGCGCAAAGGCAATGCCAAATACCGGCACGGCACTGATCAGCAACAGCCACGTGTAGGTGCGCCGTGGCCCGAAGCGATCGCACAACGGCCCCACGATCAGCCGTCCAAACACCGTCACCGCCACCGCGGCGATGCTGATGTTGGCAAGCTGATCCTTGCTCAGGTGAAACTCGCCCTTGATCAACGGCATCAACGGCGCCACCGCGAACCAGGCGAAAAAACAGGCAAAAAACGCCAGCCAGCTCAAATGGAACGCACGCATGGGTGGCGTGCGCAGATGAAACAATTCGATCCGCGTAGCTTTGCTCGACATGCCCTACCCCGCACTGAAGACTTGCCTGACCCTGCAAACCCGTCCGTCGCGCAAACGCTGATCGGCGGGCCTTGATGCATGATGCGTTGCATCATTTGTGCCAGCGGAGTAAGTGCTGATTTTCCTGGGGTTTTTACGCGTCCATTACCCGAAAGGGCGTGCCATCGCGCACCAGCGCAGGGCTATGGGGCACCCGCTTGCACCGTTGCAGTGCAGCACGTCGAGTGGAGCCCATTGGTGCGCGGCGTTGCCGTACGTACTCAATGCAGCGGCGGAGAAAAGTCGTTGTTGGCAGGCGTAAGGGCGCTCAGCACTTCATCGATCAGTACACCGAGCTCTTCGAAATACCACCCCATTACCTCCCGCCGGATAAGAAGGTGGCCGCTGTATTTCCCTTCGTGCGCGAATCCATAAGTGATCTCTGCCATCAGCCGCAGTTGCGCGCTGATCGCCGAAAGCTCGTGGAAGCCTTGTTCCGACAGCAGATAACCATGCAGTGGCTCAGCTTTTTTATCTGCCATGGGCTCCTCGCCTCTAGAAAAATTACATCATGTGGGATGGAGAAAATTTAGTTGACGCTCCCATATGCGTCAAGCATGATTATTTGCATCATGTTGAATGAAGCAAAAACCACACCCTTAGGCCATGTCGCAGACCTTCGCCTCGGGTACCCCTTTCGCGGCGCCGTTCCAGCGCGGGCGACCGGCTCCGTCCACGTCGTGCAGATCAGCGACCTGAGTCGCACTGGCCTCAAGGACCGAAACAATCTGCTGGTTACCGAATTGCCCAGCCGCAGGGAGCCGGACTGGCTACTGGACCAGGACGTGCTCTTCATCGCCCGCGGCCCACACACCTACGCCAGCCTGATGACCGCTCCTCCCCCGCGCACGGTGTGCACGCCGCATATCTACGTCATCCGCGTCACGCAGCCTGGCCGTCTTCTACCCGCCTTTCTTGCGTGGCAGCTGAACCAGCCACCGGCGCAGCGTTATCTGCGGCAATCGGCGGAAGGAAGCCATCAGCTCAGCATTCGGCGGGGCGTGCTTGAACAGACGCCAATCCGTATCCTTCCACTCGCCCAGCAGCATGCGGCCATCGAACTCGGCCGTATCGCCCAGGCCGAGCGCTGCCATCTGGAAAGCCTGATCAAGAACCGCGACACCGAACTCGCGCTGCTGGCCGAGCGCCTGCTTACGTAATGCCCACGGAAAACCCATGAACAACCTCGACATCCGCCAGGACACCATCAACAACGCCGTATGGGCCGCCTGCGACACCTTCCGCGGCACCGTGGATGCCAGCGTGTACAAGGAATACGTGCTCTCCATGCTGTTCCTGAAATATGTCTCCGACGTATGGCAGGACCACTACGACGAATACAAGGCGAAATATGGCAACCACCCGGAACTGATCGAGGAAATGCTCAAGAGCGAGCGTTTCGTGCTGCCGCCGCAAGCCAACTTCTACACGCTGTACGAGCAGCGCCACCTGCCCGGCAATGGCGAGCGCATCGACAAGGCCCTGCATGCGATCGAAGACGCCAACATCAGCAAACTGCACGACGTGTTCCAGGACATCAGCTTCAATTCCAACAAGCTGGGCGAGGAACAACAGAAAAACGACATCCTGCGCCTGCTGCTGGAAGACTTCATCAAGCCCGAACTCAACCTGCGCCCCAGCCGCGTCGGCCAGCTCGACATCATCGGCAACGCCTACGAGTACCTGATCAGCAGATTCGCCGCGGGCGCCGGCAAGAAGGCCGGCGAGTACTACACCCCACCGGAGGTATCCACGCTGATAGCGCGCCTGATGGAACCCAGGCCAGGGGAGGAGATCTGCGACCCCACCTGCGGCTCAGGCTCGTTGCTGATGAAATGCGGCCGGTTTATCCGCGACCGTAGCAATACGCGTAAATACGCGCTGTTCGGGCAGGAAGCCATCGGCAGCACCTGGGCCATGGCAAAGATGAACATGTTTCTGCACGGCGAGGACAACCACAAGATCGAATGGGGCGACACGCTGCGCAATCCGAAGCTGCTGGACGGCAACGGCCTCAGGCATTTCGACATCGTCGTCGCCAATCCGCCATTCTCCCTGGAAAAGTGGGGCCACGAAAACGCCGACAAGGATCCTTATCACCGCTTCCGCCGCGGCGTGCCGCCGCGCACCAAAGGCGACTACGCCTTCATCCTGCACATGATCGAAAGCATGAAACCCAAGAGCGGCCGCATGGCCGTGGTGGTACCGCATGGCGTGCTGTTCCGTGGCGCCGCCGAAGGCCGCATCCGCAAACAGTTGATCGACGAAAACCTGCTGGACGTGGTGATCGGCCTGCCGGAAAAACTGTTCTACGGCACCGGCATTCCCGCCGCCATCCTGGTCTTTCGCAAGAAGAAGCAGGACGAGAACGTGCTGTTCGTCGACGCCAGCCGCAACTATCAGGATGGAAAAAACCAGAACTACCTGCGCGAAAGCGACCTGCAACGCATTCTGGATACGGTCAAGGCACGCAAGAACGTCGACAAGTACGCCTACCTTGCCCGCCCGAAAGAGATCGCCGACAACGACTACAACCTCAATATCCCGCGCTACGTCGATACGTTTGAGGAAGAAGAAGAGATTGACCTGATGGCGGTGCGCAAGGAGCGGCAGCAGTTGAAGGCGGAGCTGGCCAAGCTGGAAGAGCAGATGGCGGTGTACTTGAAGGAGCTTGGCTATGAGTAAAAACCAGAACCTAGTGCACCCGCATCGCATCTTTGAGGAGCCTTACCAAGCAGGCGGCACGGGCACGGCGTGGCCAGACTGCAGGAATCACGGAACTTTAAAAAAAGACTTAATAGTTCGCACCAACGACGAGGACGCTCACCCGATCTTTATCGGTTTGATCGCACCGCTAAGGGCACACCGGTCAAACATCGAGCCGAGTTCCGCTCAAGAAACTGGTCAACTACCGAACACAGCTGTCAAGGAATACTTGACAGCTCAATTTGGGGCTCGGCAAGACATGTACCGAACATCAGAAAAAAAAAGGCTCTCTGTCGAAACAGTTGTTGCATATTTTGCAACGACTGCAGGCAGCAGCCAAAACTGCGAAGCTGCTGTAGTCAAAATGGTGAGTCAATATGAGAGACGCCGCAAGATCAAAGCGAAACGGCCAAACCAGGCGAAACGGCGTTTCGAGGTTGCGAACAATCTCATTGAGCTGAGGAATCTGGAGACAAATAGCCGCAAAGGGGGCGAGAATGCTTCCTGAAAGCTGGGAACTTTCGACCGTTGGAAAATGTTGCGCAATCAAAAATAATTTGCGCCTCCCGCTAAGCACTGAGCAGCGTGAAAAAATGAAAGGACCATTCCCCTACTTTGGACCAACAGGTGCGCTTGGCTATATCGACCATTTTCGAATTGATGAAGAATTCGCGTTAATAGGTGAAGATGGCGACCATTTTCTCAAGTTTAAAGAACGACCTATGACGATTCTTTTCAATGGAAAAGCAAACGTCAACAACCACGCTCACGTAATCGTAAATTCCGAAAAATGCTTGGCAAGCTGGTTTTTTTATTGGTTCATGCATCGCGACCTTACATCGGTGCTATCACGGCAAGGTGTTGGTCGTTACAAACTTACGAAGGCAGGGCTTGAAGAACTCGAGATCGCCATCCCTCCACTGGAAGAGCAATACAAAATTGTTCGCATATTCAGTATCTGGAACAAAACCATCGCTACGACTGAGCACCTACTGGCAACAACCCGCAAGCAAAAGCAGGCGATGCTTGCCCGAGTTTTGACAGGAAAAAGGAGGCTACGCTCATTTGTTGGCGATGCAAAATTTCGCCCTACTCCACACGGCACCATTCCAGAGGACTGGTCTTATCCTAAGATTGAAGAGATTGCCTCAGAAATCAACAAGCGGCACAGCGAAGAAGCCCCGTTTCCAGTACTTTCCTGCACCAAACACGAAGGTTTAGTCGATTCGCTTTCCTATTTCAACAAACAAGTTTTTAGTAAAGACCTGTCGACTTACAAGATTGTGCCGCGCGGCACCTTCGTCTATGCAACTAACCACATTGAGGAAGGCTCAATCGGTTATCAGGACCTTTACGACTTCGGCTTGGTAAGCCCTATGTATACCGTGTTCAATACTACCAATGAGGTACACGACGGTTATTTGTATCGTCTCTTGAAAACGGAGCACTTTCGGCAAATTTTTGAAGCATCCACCAATTCGTCTGTGGATCGTCGCGGAAGTTTACGCTGGAACGAATTCAAAAAATTGCATATCCCTCTGCCACCAATGATGGAACAAAAAGCCATCGATGATGTGCTTACGCATATGGATAGAGAAATCGAGCTACTCAAACAGCAATTGCGCAAACTGCAAATGGAAAAGTCCGCCCTCATGCAACAACTCCTCACTGGCAAACGCCGAGTGCGCCTACCCGTACAAACCGAGGCCATACCGGCATGAACGACGGCGCCGCCCCCGATACCCGCGAACAGTTCAGTGCACATATCCCGGCGCTGCACATGCTGGTGAATCTGGGCTGGCGCTACATCCGCAGCAGCGAAGCGTTGGCGCTACGCGGCAGCACGCGCGAGGTATTGTTGAAGCCTCGCCTGATCGAAGCACTGAAAACCCGCCGCTTCGAGTACAAAGGCCGAAGCTACCCGCTTTCGCCCAGCGCGATCGACCAGATCGTGCGCGATCTCTCGTCGCTGCCGTTGGGCGATGGCCTGCTGGCCGCCAACGAACGCCTGTATCAGTTGCTGGCACTGGGCATCACCGTTACCGAGTTCATGCCGGACGGCAAGAAACATCAGCCCACGATCCCGATCATTGCCTGGAACGAACCCACAGCCAATCTTTGGGACGTCACCGAGGAATGCGAGGTGCTTTCGGCGCAAGGCACGCATCGCCGTACGCCGGATATCGTGGCCTACGTCAATGGCCTGCCGCTGGTGGTGATCGAAGCCAAGCGCCCCGAATCGGGGCATGCCGGCAAGCAGATGGTCAGCGAAGGCATCAGCCAGCACCTGCGCAACCAGCGCCAGGATGAGATTCCGCAGCTGTTTGCCTATGCGCAGCTGTTGCTGTCGATCAGCATGACCGATGGGCGTTACGGCACCACGCTCACGCCGGCCAAGTTCTGGACGCGCTGGCGCGAAGAGGAATGGGACGAGGGCCAGCTGCACGCCTTTAAAAACCGGCTGCTTTCGCCGGAACAACGCAACGCCTTGCTGGCGGACAAGCCGGCTTCGCTGCGCCGCGAGTGCGACGCGCTTTGGTCGCAACCGATCCTGCCGACCGAGCAGGACCGGTTGTTGGCGGGCCTGCTTACGCCGACGCGATTGCTCGAATTCCTGCGTGGCTTCGTGTTGTTCGACCGCAAGACCGGCAAGATCGTCGCACGCTACCAGCAGTTCTTCGGTATCCGCGCCCTGCTGGCACGCATTCGCCAGGTCCGCCCGGATGGCGGACGCGAGGGCGGCGTGCTGTGGCATACCACCGGCTCGGGCAAGAGCTTCACCATGGTGTTCCTGACCAAGGCGCTGCTGCTGGATAAGACGCTGAAGGACTGCCGCGTGGTGGTCGTGACCGACCGTATCGATCTGGAAACGCAGTTGTCCCGCAACTTCATCACCGGCGGCGCGTTCGGCTCGGCCATCGCCACCAAAAAGGAAGGCGAACGCAGCAAGGCCAACACTGGCCGCGACCTGGCCCGGCGCATTGGCCATGGCAGCGAGCGCATCACCTTCTCGCTGGTGCAGAAGTTCAACACGGCCTCCAAGCTGCCGGAGTGCCATAACGATTCGGCCAACCTGATCGTGCTGGTGGACGAAGGGCATCGCAGCCATGGCGGCGAGACCCATGAACGCATGCGCAAGGCGCTGCCCAACGCCGCCTACCTGGCCTTTACCGGCACGCCACTGCTTAAGCAGGAAAAGAGCGCCAACAAGTTCGGGCCGATCGTGCATGCCTATTCCATGCAGCGCGCGGTGGAAGACGAGACCGTGGCGCCGCTGCTGTACGAGGAGCGCGTGCCGGAACTGGACGTCAACGAGATCGCCGTCAACCGCTGGTTCGACAAGATCACGGCCGGCCTGTCGGAAGCGCAAAGCGCGGACCTGAAAAAGAAGTTCGCCAGCAAGCAGGCCATCTACGGTGCGGCCAATCGCATCGAACTGATCGCCTGGGACATCGCCAGCCATTTCGATCAAAACATCAAGCAGCTCGATCTTGGACTGAAAGGCCAGGTCGCCACCGACAGTAAAGTGGATGCGATCCGCTACAAGCGCGCGCTCGACGAAACGGGCCTGGTAAGCAGTGCGGTGGTGATGTCGCCGCCCGATACCCGCGAAGGCAATACCCAGGTGGACGAAGACAGCCTGGGCGAGGTGGCGAAGTGGTGGAAGCAGGCGATCACCGATCGCAAGCTCGACCCGGAACAGTATGAAAAGGACGTCGTCCAGGATTTCGGCAGCGACGGCGCACCCGATCTGCTGATCGTGGTCGACAAGTTGCTGACCGGTTTCGACGAGCCGCGCAACGCCGTGCTCTATATCGACAAGCCATTGAAGGACCACAACCTGATCCAGGCGGTGGCGCGGGTAAACCGCCTGCACGATGCGAAACGCTACGGCGTGCTGGTGGATTACCGCGGCATTCTGCCGGAGCTGGATACCGCCATCCGCGCATACCAGGATCTGGAAGCGCAGACCCAGGGCGGCTTCGACGTCGCGGATATCGAGGGGCTATATCGCTCTTTCAGCACGGAGTACAAGCACTTGCCCGCCCTGCATGCACGGCTCTGGTCGTTCTTCAAGGGCGTGGCGAACCGCGGCGATACCGAACAGTTCCGACAGGTGCTCAGCCCGCGATTCGTATCCGATGGGGAAGGCGGCGAGTACGACCAGCGCCAGAAGCTGCGCGACGATTTTTCCGCCGCCTTGACCGAGTTCGGCCTGTGCCTGCAGACCGCCCTGGCGTCACGCAGCTTCTTCGAGGATAAAAATTTTTCTGAAGACCTGATTCGCCAATACAAGCGTGACCTGACATTCTTTTCGGATCTGCGCCAGATGACACGCCGGGACGCCATGGAGACGGTGGACTACAGTCTCTACGAGGAACAGATCCGGCGCCTGGTGGACAAACAGGTCATCGGCAAGGAAGTGCGCGAGCCGCAAGGTGTTTATCTGGTGCACGAGCTTGGCCGGAAGGAGACACCCGAGGAGTGGCCCGAAGAAAAGACCCGCAACGAAACCGACCTGATCAAGACGCGCTTGCGCAAGACGATCGAACAGGAGCTCGCCGACGATCCGTACGCGCAGAAGGTTTTCGGCGAACTGTTGCGCCAGGCGATCGCCGAAGCGGAGGCGATGTTCGACCATCCGCTGAAGCAGTACGCGCTGTTCAAGAAGTTCGAGGAACAACTTCACTCCGCGCAGGTTCCGGGTATTCCCCAGCGCCTTGCGGATCATCCCAGGGCACGGGCTTACTACGGGGTGCTGCACCTGGTGCTGGGCGACGCCCTGGATTCGCCCGGCGAGGCCGAGACCGATCGCTTCGTCAATCTTGCACTGGATATCGATACGAACGTGCAGGATGCCGTGGGCGAGAATTCCCTCAATCCACAGGGCATAGAAGCGGCCATCCGCCAGCGCCTGCTACCGAAATTGTTTTCCTTGATGGGCCTGGACAACGCGCGCGCTGCGGTCGACCAGATCGTGCAGGTCGTGCGTAGCGCACTCAGTCGCTTATGAACGCCAAGGCGCGGATGAGCGAGCGGCTCAGCCTCCCTTACGGCGATGGCAAGATCGCTTTCGACATTCGCCGCATTGCTGCGCGTACGCGGCGCAGCATCGCGATCCACGTTGAACCGGACGGGAGAGTGCTGGTCGACGCGCCAGTGGACTCAAGCCTCCCGGAGATCCGCGAAGCCCTTGGCCATCGGCTCAGCTGGGTTCACCGCCAGCTTGCGCAGGTCGAAAGCCGGCGCCGGTGGGTGCTGCCCAGGGAATATGTAAGCGGGGAAACGGTTTTCTATCTCGGGCGACGCTATCGCCTGAAGGTGATTCGCGCCAAAGACCACCACTTCACCAGGCTTCGTAGCGGCCATCTGGAAGTGCACGTTGGCGATCGGTCACCGCAAGCCGTTCGTGATCAGCTTGACCGCTGGCTTCGCGATCGCTCCAGGCATGTCTTGACCGAGCGGCTTGCCAACATGGCAGGCCAGCTGCGATGGGTTCGTGGCACGCCGCCGTTGACGATCAGAAAGATGATGCGGCAATGGGGTAGCTGCTCGCCGAAAGGGCGCATCGTTCTCAATGCTGCCTTGGTCGGCGCGCCCACCGAGTGCATCGATTACGTACTCTTGCACGAGCTCTGCCACCTGAAGGTCCGCAACCACAAGGCTCCCTTCTACCGCCTGCTGGACGTACATATGCCAGACTGGCGCCGTGTGAAGGCACGTCTCGACAATATGGTCGATTCGATTCTGAGAAATTGAGGCAACACTGATCGGCCAGCAAACCATGTCACCATGTGATACGGCCAGCATCGACGACTAAAGAGAGTTGCATGGACATTCGGGTAGACGATCTTTCCAGCACCGCGACGCAGGCGCTTTTGCGTTTGCACCTGGCAGGCATGCACTCCAACTCGCCGCCGGGGCAGGTCTTCGCACTCGATCTATCCGGGTTGAAAGCGCCCAACGTCACGGTATGGAGCGCATGGCAGGGTGAGCACATCTGCGGCATCGGGGCGCTGAAGCAGTTCCATGCCACGTCAGGCGAAATAAAGTCGATGCGCACGCACCCGGATTATCTTCGGCGCGGCGTGGCGGCAGCATTGCTGGAACACATCATCGGCCAGGCGCGGGAGCGCGGCTTGCGCCGCTTGAGTCTTGAAACCGGTAGCGGGGACGCCTTTGAGCCTGCGCTGGCGCTTTATCGCCGGCGCGGATTTGTGAATGGCGAAGCTTTTTCTGATTATCAGAAGAGCGACTTCAATCAGTTTCTGCATTTGGCGATATGACACGTAACCACACGACTGTCATTCCCGCCTTCGCTCACTGCGGTCCGGGGAAATTTTTCCCCGTTCTTGCAGGAAAGCTAAAACGACGTCATTCCAGCGAAAGCTGGAATCCAGCGACTTGAAAATCTGCAAAGGCACTGGATTCCAGCTTTCGCTGGAATGACGATCTGATGGCACTGAATTTCCTTGGAAAATTTTCGATGCGGGGTGCTATGCCCGCGCATTTCTGAAGAACTTCATTTTCCCCGGACGACAGTGCGCTTTCGCTGGAATGACGGCCAAATAAGTTGGATGAAATCCCAGCTTTTTTGTGGTTTGCGAAGCTGGGATTTCGTCCCAGCCTGGACGAGTAAGAGGCTTAGAACTTCGCCCTCAACTCCACCCCAAACGTGCGCGGTGGCGTGATGGTGGCATACGGCGTACCAAAATCATTGGTACTGTCGTTGCCGATGCTCAACACGTAGCGCTTGTTGAACATGTTGTTGACGAACACGCCCACGCCCCAATGCTCGTCCGGCGTATGCCAATCCAGCCGCGCATCGGTGCGTTGGGTGGCTGTGCCAACCGTGAACAGAGGGGTGCTAAAACAAGTGCCCTGCACGCCGGAGTCCGCATTGCAGCGCGTGCGTCCGCGGTAGGCGTATTGCATGTTCAGTTCCAGATTGCCGTGGTAGACGTCGAACCATGTGTAGTCAAAACCCACCGTGGCCGAAAACGTCGGCTCACCCGTCGGCTGGCCATCCAGGCTCACGCCGGAAGTAGAAGTGCCGTGGATATAGGTGCTGTCGATATACGCGCTGGTGAAGTTCAGCCGCAACGCTTTCACTGGCTGCCACTGCGCTTCGACGTCCAGGCCGTGCGCATGCTGGTCACTGGTCATCACCGTATAGAACGGTACGCCCGAACCATTGAAGTTCGGATTGAGCACGGACGATTGCAGGTTGGAATAGCGGTAGTAGTAGACCGAGGCGTTGAACAGCAAGTTGTATTGCGGGACCACCGCCTTGATGCCGCCTTCGTAGTTCCAGACCTTCTCCGGCGCATACAGCGAACCCACCTGCAGGCTGTTGTAGCCGCCGGCCTTGTATCCCTTGGTCGCTGACATGTATGCCATCAGGTCGGGCGTGAACTTGTAGCTCGCCACCACGCGCGGGCTGAAGTCGTGCCAGCTGTGCCTGGTCGGCACCCATTGGCCCACGGCATTGGGAAAGATGATGTTGCCGCCAAACGCGCCCAACGCCTGCTGCGCTTCGGGTGGCAGCAGGTCGACGATGCCGCTGGATACGAGCGCGGCTACGGTTTGATCGAAGGCGGTCGCTTCGCGCGGCGGGGTGTACCAGGTGAAGGCTTTCTTGTCTTCGGTGTAGCGCAAACCGGTGGTGAGATCGAACTGATCGCTCACGTGCCAGATCACGTCGCCGAAAGCGGCATAGGCTTTGAAGTTGCCGTTGTTATTGATCTGCTCGCGCCATGGGTCGCCGAGCAGGCTGTATGGCAGGCCAAAGGCTTGCAGTCCCTGGGTGATCTCGGTCAGCGGCAAGCCAAGTCCGTAGACGTTCTGCGCCAGCGTATCCAGGCTGCTGGTATTGGTATTGACCTGGCTGGTCTGGCGCGCCTGCTCCGAATAGAAACTCACGCCAGAAACCCAATCCATCAAGTCGTTGTCGCCGGACAACTTGAACTCCTGGTAGTAGCTGTTGTTGCGTTCGATGTTGGCGGTATCGAGGTAACTGACGATGTGATCGGTGCCGTCATTGTCTTCGTCGTTGAAGGTGCTGAAGTGACGCCAGGCGGTAGTGGACGTGAAACTTCCCCACGGGAACGAGTGATCGACGATCAGCGTGGAGCCGTCGAAATGACGCCATTCGCGCGCCTGGATGGCATCGTTGTAGAGCGGTGCGGTGAGCGGGTTCAGATACGTGGCAGGACTAGGCGGGAAAGGTGGGCGCTGGTTGGTATCGTCGGACAGCGGCACCAGCCCGATGGACGGGCGCGGCGGCTGGTCCAGTCGCTCGTGATCCCAGGACCACAACACACGCGTATCCGGGGTGATGTTCCAGCGATAGACCACGCGGGCGCCCCAGTCGTCGTTCTTACCGTAGTGCTGGCCATTGGCCTGGTCGCGAATCCAGCCGTTGCTCTGGTTGTCGAGCACGCTGATGCGCAGGGCCATGTCCTTGTTGAGGGGAATATTGACCAGCGCACTCTCGTAGCGCTCGCCCTCGTTGCCATAGCGCAGCAGCACCTTGCCTTCGAACTTGTCGGTGGGTTCGTTGGTAACGATGGAAATCGCGCCGCCGGCGGCGTTGCGGCCGAACAGCGTGCCTTGCGGGCCTTTCAGTACTTCGATGCGGTCGATGTCGTTGAAGGCCAGCAAAGCGCCGCCCGAACGCGCCGCGTAGACGCCATCGATATACACGCCGACGGCCGATTCGGTGCCGATGCCGAAGTCGCTGGTGCTGATGCCACGCAGGGAATAATTCGGTTGCGTGGGTTGGCTGCCATCCACGACCAGGCCGGGCACGAACAGCGAGATCTTGCTGAGATCCGTGGCCGCCTGCGTATTGATCTGCTGCGCGGTGAGGATCTGCAAGGCGATCGGCACCTGCTCCATCTGCTGCGTACGGCTTTGCGCCGTGACCGTGATGTTGCCCAGTTGCTGGGCCTTGCTGGCTTCCGCTGCCGGCCGGGCTGCCGCGCTCTTTTTTGCCGTGGCGTTGCCATCGGCCTGTTGCCCTGCTCCATCGGCCATGGCCGGCGCTGCTGCAAACAACCAGAATGCCGCTCCGCCGTAAAGCACCTGGCGCAGGCACACGGACAACACACATGGACGCATCTTCATATCGACTCCCCTCCCATCGTGGCATCGCGCTCTCTCACGATGCATCTGGTTTATCCGACGTCTCCCCCACCCGATAAAGCTCCACCCGCCTTGTGCCTGGTGAGGACCCCGAGCTTCACCAACGCCACGGCCACCACGACGCAGGTGGCAAAACCTGCAACCAGCAACGGCACGTGCCCCACTTCGTTGCCGTGTACGGTGAACGACGTCACCAACGGCCCAAACCCTGTACCTACCAACTGTGCCGGCGGCACCAGCATGGCAATGCGCCCGCGCGGATCGATATCGAACGCCAGCCGGATATGGAACGGCATCTGGAACAACCACAGAAACCCAAACACCGCGCACGACACGGCGAAGGCCACGGTGCTGTGCGCAGGCAAGCGATACATGACGATGCCGACAGCAGCGAACGCCAGCGCGCTGACCATCAATGCTTGCGACACTTTCCCCCGACGCACTGTTAGCGATGCTGCCCCACCACCGATGACCTGCATCACCAAGACAAGCGATGCGAGGGCATCGATCGAGATGCCGACACCGGCTTCGTTCACTACCGGTTCGAGGTAGGCCCACAGCGCACCCACTGCGCTCATATGCAGGAACGGCACCAGCAATGCGAAGAAGCCAGTCCATGAAACCACCGATGGATGGATCGCTTCCGTGTGCTCGCCCAGCCGCGCAGGCAGCCGCGATGCGATCAACAACGGCAGCACGCAAACAACCGCCAACAAGACGAAGGGTTGTCCCCAGCCCAAGGACGCGACAGATACTTTCGCTAGCAACAAGGCGGCTGCCGCTTGTACGCACGTCTGCAGCGTAAGGAAAACGCCGGCCAGGCGATCCGGTTGCGGCGAGCGCACGATGATCATCGTAACAATCCAGAACAGGCCCGCTTCCAGCAGTCCCGCCAGCACTCGCCAAGCCACGCAGGCAAGATCGCCATGCGCCGTCAGCGTCAGCAGATCGATGGCGATCAGCAACAGGCTCGCCACCACGGCCACCGTGCGCAGCCGATGCAGCGGCAGGTACTTCTCGGCCAGGATGGTGCCAACGCCCAGCGAAAAAATTTCGCCCATGGCAACGATGCCGACGCCTTCCATCGAGATGCGATGCTGATCCACGAGCGCGCCCAGCAGCGCCGGCTGCAGGCCAAGCACCAGCAGCGCCACGCAGCCGATGGCCAACGCGGCCACCGTTTCGGAACGCTTGAACTGCATCGCCACCGATGTGTTCATGGGTACCCCTCAGTAACCCTTCACTTCTTCTGGCAACAGCCCTTGCGCGAAACGCCGCGCGGCCCGTTTTTGATCTTTCTTCAAGCGCCCGTTGGCAATGTGGCAAACCCACCATGGCAGCGTGTGCAGGTGCATGCCGGTTGCCTTGGCCAGCACATAGGCCTTGGCGCATTTTTCCAGCAGTTCGGCGTTGAGCACGAGACGATGCACGGTGCTGCCGAATACCATGACGTCATGCTCGCCGGACCAGACATTGCCGCCAATTGCAAGGCTCGAAGATTGTTGCGGGCCATCCGTGGCACGGCGCATCGCCGTCGCGCCGAGGTGCCTTGCCTGTTCGTCGAACAGTTGCGGAAGATCGCCGCCGAAACTGCCAAGCATGCGCCCGAACGCGCCGCCACCTTGCGCGATGGCTCCCACATCCGCGCGCGCCACATACACCTCGATATGCTGTGCATGGTGGTGGCTTGGCGGGGTCGAAAGCGATACACGCATCGGCTCGATGCCTGGCGTTGCCAGCAGCACATCACGCGTGCCCGGCAGGCGTACGGAGACGCTGCCGCCCGCACCGAGCAGGTGCTTTTCATCCAGGCGTCGCATGGCATCAAGCAGAAGATGTTCGAGTGTCATGGCATCACACCAGCTTGAACACGTCTTCGAAACGGTTGAGCGCATCGTCGATCACCGCATCAGTATCGGCGAGGCTGGTGTAGATGCGGCTGCCCGCCAGGGTAATCACGCCGTGCGCGGTGTACGCGGCGCCCATTTCCTCCATCATGTGCTTGCGCTGCTTGGCCTCGTTCTTTGCACGGACGAGCTTGAGCAAGTTGCTGGTATCCAGCAGCATCACCCCGGACGTTTGCAGGTGCACGATCGAGCCCATGTTGTAGGCCACGTAGGGCAAGCCGAGACGCTCAATGATCTGTTCCAGGCCTAGCCGCAAGCGATCGCCCGCGCAACCCGCCTTCACCGCCGCCTGTGTGCGCTGCATTTCCAACAACGCGTAGTAACCGGCCGCGCATGACAAGGGATTTGCGGTAAGCGTGCCGCCGACGAATGCACGCTTGGCGGTGGTGCCGATGCCGCCGACCAGCAGCATCATGATGTCGCGGCGGCCACCGATGCCACCCGCCATTGGGTAGCCTCCGGTGAGGCATTTGCCGAGGATGGTGAGGTCCGGCTTGATGCCGAAATAGCCTTGCGCACCGCCCATGCCGGCGCGAAAACCGGTCACCACCTCGTCGAAGACAAGCAGTGCGTTGAATTCATCGCACAGCTTGCGCAACTGCGCGTTGAAGTCCCGCGGCACCGGCCGGGTACCGCTTTCGGGGCCGAACGGTTCCACGATGATGGCCGCCGTACCGCCGCGCAGGCGGTTCCAGCGCAGCTTGCGGCGTATCGCTTCCAGATCGTTCGGCAGGCTTTCCTGCGTGGTGGCGGTCGAGCCGCGCGGGATACCGATCGCCTCCATGCGTCCGGTATTCGGCAAGCGCATGCCGTAGACCATTTGATCGCTCCAGCCGTGGTACCCGCCGCCGATCTTGATCACCCGCTTCTTGCCCGTATAGGCACGGGCCAGGCGGATCGCACCCATCACCGCTTCTGTGCCCGAGCCCATCATGCGCAGCATCTCGACGCCCGGCATGACCTGGCAGACCAGTTCCGCCAGCTTCACTTCGTATTCGTGCAGCAAGCCGGTGATCGGGCCGCATTCGTTCAACAGCTTCTGCACTTGCATGAGCACGGCCGGATGATTGGAGCCCAGCAAGGTCGGTCCACCGGCCTGCAGAAAATCGATATAGCGGTTGCCATCGATATCCGTCATATGGGCATCGCGTGCTTCACCGATCGCCAACGGGAACGGATAGTTGAACGCGAGATTGTGCTGCACGCCGCCCGGAATCACCTGCCTGGCTTGCTCGGACAAACGCCTGGAAGCCTGGCAACGGGTTTCGAAGTAATCGAGCACCTTGCCCATGGCATCGCGGCGAATTGGGCGGATGGGCTGCCGCACCAAGGCATCGAAGCGCCGGTAAAGCGCATCGGTATCCGGCCATTGAGAGATCGCGCTGCCCGCGTTCTCCACGGAGGGGTCGTGAAAATTCATAGGGCCATATCCTGGATGGGTTCGGCATCGAGCGTTGCCAGCAGCTGCCGCAGCGCGGCCTGTTGCGATGACGGTTTCGCCGCGTGCGTGGCGATGCGCGCACGCAGATAGTCGAGCGCCACCCTTTCGAGCACAGAAATGGCGCGCATGGCGTGCTCGGCGGTGGCGCCGCAACAGATAGCGCCGTGCGTGCGCAACAGGTAAGCGTTGATATCCGGCCGCAATGCCTTGGCGAGTTTGCTCGACAGCCATGTCGTGCCGGATGGCGCGTAGCCGACGACGCGTACTTCGTTGCCAAGCAGCTCACGATCCTCCATGCGCTGCACCGGCACAGGCTGTCCCACCAGCGTGCATGCGCTGGCGATCGGCTGGTGCGTGTGAATGCTGGCGCGGCAATCGGCGCGCACGCGCAACAGCCTGGCATGCATCCCGCTCTCCACCGATGGCTTGCGATCGCCATCCATCTGCACCAGGTCAGGCAACCGCAAGACGCACACGTCTGCCGCTGCCATCTGGTAATAATCCGTGGCCGATGGCGTAACGAGGATATGCTCGTCATCCGCTTTCAAGGCGAGATTGCCGCCGGTTGCGGCAAAATAGCCGTGATCGGCCAGCATGACGCTCATCTCGACTACGTGCTGGCGCACGCGCTGGAATTTCATCGCGGCAACCCCCGGTGCTGGTTGATATCGCGATAGAGCGGTGCGAGACGGCGGTGCAGTTCCTTGAACGTGCCAAAGCGTTCGTCATACAGCTGACGCATGGCGGGTCGCGGCTCGAATCGCGATGAGTGCCGACACAAAGCCGGCACGTCTTCGAACGACATCTCGCCCAGGCCGATGCCGGCGATGAAGGCGGCGCCCAGCGCATTGGCCTGAATCGGTGCGACCGGCTGCTCGATCACCATGCCGGTCACGTCGGCCATGATCTGGCACCACACGTTCGACTGCCCGCCACCGCCGACGATGGTCATCGGCGCACCTCGCTCACAGCCGACGAACGCCAGCATCGGCTCCAGCATCCAGCGCGTGTTCAATGCCACGCCTTCGAGAAATGCGCGGATCATGTCTTCGCGCGTGTGTTCCAGCGACAGGTTGAACAGGCCGGCGCGCAGGTGACGATCATCCACCGGTGTGCGTTCGCCCTGCAGCCATGGCATGTAGACCAACCCGCGAGCACCGGCCGGCACACGATCGGCGATGTTGTCGAGCAAGGGATACACGTCTGGGCGCGATTCGTCCGGCGTCAGCTCATCCGGATGAAACAGGATGCGATCGCGCAGCATGGTGAGGTTGCTGCAGGCGGCTGACTGTACTGCCATGGCCAGGTAGCGATCCTTTTGCGCACAGGGCACCGAGGCGATGAAAGCAGCGAGATTCGTGCGCTTTTCCGGTATGTGTGCGCCGATCCATGAGGACGTGCCCAGATACAGGTGCAATTCGCGCTCGCGCACGGTACCGGCTCCGATCGCCGCGGCGGAGTTGTCGACGGCGCCGGCTACCACCCGCGTCGACGGAGAAAGTCCCAGCTTTTCGGCCACCGCTGGCGCCAGCTGACCTATTACTTCGGTGGATGGCAGCAGCTCCGGCAGGCGCTGGGTGTCGACTTCCAACAGTCGCAGCAGGCGTTCGTCATAACGCACGCGCGAAAGATTGCGGTTATCGGTGGCCCAAGTGGTAAGCGCCGAGTCATAGGTGGCGCAGAAGCGGCCGGTAAGCCGCAGGTTCATGAAATCGAGCGGGCCAAGAAACTTGTGCGTGCGTTCGAACAGCGGCCTTTGATGATCGCGCAACCACGCGATATGTCCGGCCTGGTCCTTGCCCGACAAAGACGGCGCGCCACCGGTCAGGCGCAACCAGCGCGCCAGCTTCAGCGGCCCATAACCCTGGATATTCAACCATCGGTTGCGCGCGCGTCGCCGGATGGCATCGGCGCCGCGCATATCCAGCCACAGCATGGCGCGCGCCAGCGCGTTTCCCTGCGCATCCACCGGCACGGTGCATTCGTGCAGCGCCGAGCAGCAAATGGCCATGATCCGCTTGCGTCGATGCGTATCGGCCGCCAGCAACTCCTGCGCGGCAGCGAGAAAGGCCTGCCACCAATCCTCGGCGTCCTGCTCCACGCCATATTCGCCCACCAGATGCAGGGGCACCGGCCGGAACGACCATGCCAATACATGGCCGTCGAGCGACACCAGCGCACACTTGCAGCCCGACGTGCCCAGGTCGACCGCCAGCACGAGGCGATCATCACTGGAAGACACGGCGGCCTGCGGCGCGCTCGGCATCGTTCACCCCCAGAAAGCTAGTTATTGCTACAATATAGTTATCGCTATAATTGACGCAAGCCCTCTCCTGCCGGACCGCCGTAGTGCCCGCCAAGACCAAACCTCCTCGCCGCGTCCCCAAGCGGCCCAAGCTCGCCTTGAGCCCCAAGGTGAAACCTGCCCAATCGCGCGCGGCAGAAACCTATGAGCAACTGCTGACCGTTACGGCGCAGGTGCTGGCCGACGTCGGCTTTGAGCTGCTTACGACCAACCTGGTGTGCGAGCGCGCGAAACTGTCGCCGCCGGCGCTGTATCGCTACTTCCCCAACAAGTACGCGCTGCTGCACGAACTGGGCCTGCGCCTGATGCGGAAACAGAATGCGTTGATTCCACTATGGCTGACGCCTGCCGCATTCGGCTCGATGAAAAAACTGGAGGACGCCGTCACCGGGCTTCTACTGGAAACCTACGAGGTGACGCGCGAAACCACTGCCGGCATCTGGATCATGCGTGCGCTGCGCGCGATACCCATGCTGCAGGACGTTCGTCTCGAATCGGCCCAGGAAGTGGCCACGCAGGTCACTGTCGCATTGCGCCACGCATTTCCGAAGGCCGCACAGGAAGATCTGGAACTGATCAGCCGCGTGGCAGACAGCATGTCCTACGCCGCGCTGGAAATGCTGTTCGACGATCCATCGCTGGATGCCACGTCCGTCATGCGCCTGGTCGCCGCGAGCCTCGCCAGCCATGTGCCGCGGCTGCAAGGCAAGAGGGCGCGGCGATAGCGAGAAGCAATGCTTGCGATCAAGCGCCGCGCCAGTTGAGAAAACGACCAACCTTTCCGATGGCGTGGCCGCCTGGTCACCAGTCGGTCAGGCACGCCTTCCGGCTCAATCACGGCCAGCTTTGTGCGACAGCGGCTTGCGGAACTTCAACACGAACTTGTCCGTATGTCCTTTGATCTCCGGCGCAAAGATCGGTTTATCGTGCCCATCCCTCGGATTGCTGAGCACGTCACTCCGCGCCTCCAGCACGAAACCTGCCGCCTTCGCTTGCGCAATCACCACTGCCGGGTCAATGCGATGCAACGTATGCGCATCCCGGCCACCTGACCCCGGCGTGGCCGCATGGTCGACGACGACAAAGACGCCACCCGGCTTCAACGCCTTGAATACTGCGGCATCGAGCTTGGCCGCCTGATCGAGCCCCGTGCTGCCATCGACGCTGAACACACTCACCGCACCATACACGTCGTGGTAATTCTGCGACGTCCATACGACATCCAGCGGCGCACCGGTATCGAGTTGATCATAAGGGCGGATGAGCAGGCTCGTATTGCCGCTATAGGCGGGGTCGCCCGCCAAGGCGCGAATGGATTTGAGTCGCTCCGGCGGCGCCTTGGTTGCGTAGGCTTGCGGGACAATCGCGTACACATGTCCTTTGGCGCCCACCACCTTGCTGAAAATGCGCGTGAAATAACCCCCACCCGGCATGACGTCCGCAACCTTGTCACCCGGCTTGATGCCGGCAAAGGCAATCAGGGCAGCCGGCTTGCGATTGCTGTCAAGTTGCTTGTCAGCCGCAGGACGCGCGCTGTCGGCGAGTGCATCGGCCACATAGGAGGAAGGAGGCGATGCCTGCGCATGCAGCAAGGTTACGGTGCCAAGCGTAAGCAAAATGAGCAGCGTGCATTTCTTCATATGTTCTTGGCTCCGTAAAACGGGAGAGTTACAGGTGCGTCCTTTGACCGACTTGCTGCGGAACACGCGACTCATCTAGTTCTCGTCAGCGAACACGCCAAGACTAGCCGCAACCTTGCTTATGTAAAGGTAGCGGCTCTTTATTTCAGATATTGCGTTTTGAAATGGCTTTTCTTCATCCCGGCCAACACGCTTATTCCACCGTGACAGATTTCGCCAGGTTTCTTGGCTGATCGACATCGGTGCCGCGCAGCACGGCAACGTGATACGCAAGCAACTGCAGCGGCACGGTAAACACCGCAGGTGCAATGAAATCACCGCCGCCGTCAATGGCAATGACGGCACCGCGCGCAGGATTGCCATCGAAGTGCGCCTTGGCATCGGCGAATACGATCAGCTCGCCGCCGCGTGCACGCACTTCCTGCAAATTGGATTTGAGCTTGTCGAGCAGCGGACCGTTGGGTGCGACGGCGACGACGGGCATGTCTTCGTCGACCAGGGCGAGCGGGCCGTGTTTCAGTTCGCCGGCGGCGTAGGCTTCGGCGTGGATATAGGAGATTTCCTTGAGCTTGAGCGAGCCTTCCAGTGCGACGGGGTAGTGCGCGCCGCGACCGAGGAAAAGGGCATGGTGGCGGTGCACGAAACGCTCAGCGAGTTCGATGACTTGGGGTTCGAGCTTGAGTGCTTCATCCAGTATGCGCGGCAGGCGCAGCAGTTGTTCGGTGAGGTCGCCCAGGCGCGCCTGGTCCAGGCCTTGTTGCTTGGCCAGGTGCAAGGTGAGCAAGGCTAGCGCGGCGAGCTGGGTGGTGAATGCCTTGGTGGAGGCCACGCCGATTTCAGGGCCAGCGCGCGTCATCAGCTTGAGATCCGCTTCGCGCGTGACGGATGACTCCGGCACGTTGCAGATGGCAAGTGTGCCCAAATAGCCGCGGCGGCGCGATTCGCGCATGGCGGCAAGGGTGTCGGCGGTTTCGCCGGACTGGGAAATGGCGACGAACAAGGTGCCTTCCGGCACGACGGTTTCGCGGTAGCGGTATTCGCTGGCCACTTCCACGTTGACCGGCAGGCGTGCGTAATCTTCGATCCAGTATTTGGCAACCATGCCCGCGTGGTAGCTGGTGCCGCATGCAACGATGTGCACGCCCTTCACCTTGGCCAGCAATTCATCGCCGCCGGTACCGAATACGTTGGGCAATACGCCGTGCGCGTTGATGCGGGCTTCCAGCGTATTGGCTACGGCTTGGGGCTGCTCGAAGATCTCCTTCTGCATGTAGTGGCGGTATTCGCCGCGTTCCACCGCATCGGCCGACAGTTCGCTTTCCTGGACGCCGCGCTCGACCGGCGTGCCGTCCAGCATGTAGATCTTGACGCCTTCGCGAGTGACGTCGACGACGTCGTCTTCTTCGAGATAGATAATTTTATTGGTGACCTGCACCAGCGCCTGCGCGTCAGAACCCAGGAAATTCTCGCCGATGCCCACGCCAACCAGCAGCGGTGCGCCACGCCGTGCGCCGATCACGCGGCCCGGTTCGTCGCGGCTCATCACGGCGATGGCATAGGCGCCTTCAAGCTCGCGCACGGTGGCAAGCACAGCCTCGCGTAGTTTCATGCCCTGCGAAATATGCTGGTCGATCAGTGCGGCCATCACTTCCGTATCGGTTTCTGAAGCGAAGACATAACCCTTCGATTGCAGGTCACCACGCAGTTTGGCGTAGTTTTCGATGATGCCGTTATGCACGAGCGTGACGCGGCCGATAATGTGCGGGTGGGCGTTCACTTCGTTCGGCACGCCATGCGTGGCCCAGCGCGTGTGTGCGATACCGGTGCCGCCCGGAAACGGCTCGGCGAGATACAGGGCTTCCATCTCGCGCACCTTGCCCTTGGCGCGCACGCGATGCACGTCGCCGCCTTCCAGCACGGCAAGACCGGCCGAATCGTAGCCACGATATTCCAGCGCCTTGAGGCCGGCAATCAGGAGCGGTGCGACATCTCGCTGGGCTGCGGCGGCAACGATTCCACACATGGTCGACTTCCTATGGCGAATGTTTGAATGAGGGCGGCGACTTTGACGAGCTGTCGTTTCGACAGGCTTTCGATCCCTGGGTTCATGAGTGACGAGACTACTTCTCGTCCATGGATGAGGGAAGGCGCTATCGGTATTTGCATCGAGACAAATTGACGGAAATTCAATCCCGCCATCTTCGCCGGAGCGGCAGTGAGCAAATCGTCAATGCACTTTGCGGCGCAGGTAGTTCAGCAAATCGATGCGGGTGATCAGGCCGAGGAACTGCCCGTCGTCCATCACGATGGCGACGTGGCCGCGCTCGAACACCGGCAACAGCGCGGTAATCGGTGAGCGCACGTCGAGCATCTGCAGGTCGGTGATCATGGCGGTGGCGACGCTGTCGCGGAAACGCGCTTCGTCGGCGTGTACGTGCATCAGCATGTCCGATTCGTCGAGGATGCCGATAAGGCGATGGCCGTCCATCACCGGCAACTGCGAGATGTCATACAGCTTCATGCGCGTGTATGCCGTCATCAGCAGTTCGTTGGGGCCAATCACGACGGTGTCGCGGCGCGAGAACGGGCGCAGCAGGAGATCGCGCAGATCGCCGTGTTGTTCGCGTTCGATGAAGCCGTTGTCGAGCATCCAGTAGTCGTTGTACATCTTCGACAGGTACTTGTTACCGGTGTCGCAGACCAGCGTTACCACGCGCTTGGATTCGGTCTGTTCGCGGCAGTATTTGAGTGCGGCGGCCAATAGCGTGCCGGTGGAAGAGCCACCCAGCACACCTTCTTTCGCCAGCAATTCGCGCGCGGCGAGAAAGCTTTCCTTGTCGGAGATGGCGTAAGCCTTTTTGACGCGCGAGAAGTCGCTGATGGTGGGCAGGAAATCCTCTCCGATGCCTTCCACCATCCAGCTGCCGGACTTGGTGGAGAGCACGCCTTCGTTGATGTATTGCGCAAGGATGGAGCCGACCGGATCGGCCAGCACGATCTCGGTGTTCGGCGAGGCCTTGGCGAAGTATTGCGAGAGGCCGGTCATGGTGCCGGAGGAACCGCAACCCACCACTACGGCATCGACCTTGCCGTCCATCTGCGTGAGGATTTCCGGGCCGGTGGTTTCGATGTGCGCGCGCGGGTTGTCGGGATTGCCGAACTGGTTGATGAAATACGCACCCGGCGTTTCGCGCGCGATGCGCTCGGCCATGTCCTGGTAGTACTCCGGGTGCCCCTTGGCGACGTCGGAACGGGTGAGCACTACTTCGGCGCCCATCGCCTTGAGGTTGAAGATTTTCTCCCGGCTCATCTTGTCGGGCACGACAAGAATGAGACGGTAGCCCTTGGCCTGAGCGACCAGCGCCAGCCCGAGGCCGGTGTTGCCGGCGGTGCCTTCCACCAGCGTGGCGCCGGGTTTGATTTTCCCGGCTTTTTCCGCACCTTCGATCATGGACAGGCCGATGCGGTCCTTGACCGAGCCGCCGGGGTTGGCGCTTTCCAGTTTCAGGAACAGCTCGCAACGCCCTGCATCCAGGCGCTGCGCGCGCACCATGGGGGTGTTTCCGATCAGTTCGAGGACGCTGGCGTTGACCGACATGAAGGCTCCGTAGGCGTGGCTGGATATGAATGGCAATCATAATGGAGCGCGGTGCGGACGCGTTCTGCCTTGGCGTGGTTTGGGAAAACAAAAGCCCCGGAACGTTTCCGCTCCGGGGCTTTTTTGGATTCTTTCGCTCAATGAATGTGCTGTCGAGCGTGGTAGTCGTCCCACATGCGCTGCAGGCGTTCTTTGATTTGTAATTTTTCTTTCTTCATCGAACTGAGGGTCATGTCGTCAACAGGGAGCACGCCGATTTCGGCATTGTCCACCTTGCTGTTGAGCTCCGTGTGTTTTTGATAGAGCCGACGAAACTCGGCGTCGGCTTTTTTCAGGGCTTCGACAGCGTCACGCTGCTGATCTTCGAACATGATCCAACCTCCTCGCAGTAGGACTGCAGTCGCCCGCATGGGGCGCTTGAGAACAAAAGCAAATCACGCGCATAACCAAAATCCGCCTCCCAGGTGCAGGGAACGGATGCAGGAATGTGGGTAGTTAGGCGCATGATTCAGTCGGTAGGCTGCGGCAGCTGGAGAGCCGCAGCGGTTTCGACCCTACTCTCCACTTGGCGGGGGCACAAGGCCCCCTCGGGAGGGCGCATGAGAACGCGGGAGGTCGTCAAAAACCCGTAAAACGGGTGAAAACAAACGCCCTCTCCCTTTAGGAAAAAGGGCGCCTGGGGTTACTTGCCGCCAGCCGGCGAAGACTGATCCCGCATCTGCGAACGCAGCGCCTTGGCGGCCTTGGCGGCCAGGTCAGCCTGGCGTCGGGCGGCTGCGGCGACCCGGCTTTGCGCTGCCGCCAGCTTGCGGGCTTGTTCGGCTTCGGCCTTGGCCTGGGCGGCTTGGTCGGCGGCCTCCTGGCCTTGCGCCTGCAGCCGCATGGTTTCCTGCTGGGCGATCTGGAACTGCATGCGCTGGATGTCCAGCTGCTGCTGCGCAGCCGTGGCATCGATGCGGCTGCGCTCCAGCTGCAACTGGGCATTTTCCTGGTCGAGCTGGTTGAGCTGGCGCTGGGAAGCCTGCAACTGCGCTTCGGCCCTGGCCTGGTCCACCCGGCGCTGGGCGATGTACAGCGCATGTGGCCGCTGGCGCGAACCGGCCTGGGCCAGCTGGTTGATGGCGTCGCGAGCCAGCGCCTGGTCGGCCTGGGCGTAGGTACCCAGGTTCGGATCGGCGGCCAGCTGATTCAAGCTATTGGTCAGCCGGTCGACATCCATGTCGTCCTTGCGCGCCTGGACGGCGGTACTGGCGAACACGGCCAACAGCAAAACGGCGATGATCGACAAACGGTGTTTTTTGGACATGGCAAGCTTCATTACTGGCCTCCCTGATTCGGCTGGCCAGCGTCAGGCACGGTCTGGAAACCGTCCTGCCCGGGTTGCGGTTGTTGCTGCGGATTGCCCAGTACCGAGGAAGAAGGCGCCGGCATTTCCTGCATCGGCGCCTGTTGCGGCAGCGGCGAGCTGGCGGCCGGTGCGGGTGCGCTGGAGGAAGACGAAGCCGGGTTGCCGTCGTCTTGACCGTTCTGCCCGTTGTCCGGCTGCTGCGCGGCAGCCATCTGCGCGGCCAGCTGGGCTTTTTGCTGCTGGTAGTGCTGGTCGTTCTCCGATTGCGCCTCGGCGTTCTGGGAGCGCAAGCGATTGTTTGCGTCCGTTTTTGACTGAATCTGGGCACGCGCCTGGGCGAGTTGCGCTTTGGTGCGCGCCAGGGTGGCATCCGCGCGCGACTCATCGGCCAGGTCGGCCGCCTGGTCGTATTTGCGGTTGGCCATGGCTTGCTGGGCTTGCTGGAACTTGTCCTGGGCAAAGCCGAAATCGACCGGATCGTAGTCGGGCGCACCGGCATCGCGAGCGCTTTGCAATTGCGCTTGTGCTTGATTCATCAGGTTATCGGGCGGGGGTACGCTGGCACAGCCGCCCAGGGTCAACGACACGGCCAGCAGCAGTACTGGAGCCACCATTGGGATGCGTCGCTTACGCACCGTCAACGGGGAAAATATGTGCACCATCACTCATTCCTCTCGGAGCGTCACGGCGTATTGTGGTCGGGCATAATCCTTGAATGCAATGCGCAAAAAACTGGGGTCTTTAAGGTGGATATCGGTTACTTCCTCAAGTTGATGGTGGACAAGGGCGCGTCGGACATGTTTCTGACGACCGGCGCCCCGGTGAACATCAAGGTCGAGGGCAAGCTCTACCCGCTCGGCAACACCGGGCTACCCAGCGGCATGGTGAAGAAAATCGCCTATTCGCTCATGGATGAAGGGCAGGTACCGCAGTTCGAGCGTGACCTGGAACTCAATATGGCGCTGGCGGTGAAAGAGGCCGGCCGTTTCCGCATCAACGTATTCAAGCAACGCGGCGAAGTGGGCATGGTGATCCGCGCGATCAAGAGCGAGATCCCCAGCATCGATCAACTGCAACTGCCGGCGATCTTCCGCGACCTGATCATGGAGCCACGCGGCCTGATCCTGGTGGTGGGCGCCACCGGCTCGGGCAAGTCGACCACGCTGGCGGCCATGCTCGACCATCGCAACAGCCATTCGTCCGGGCACATCCTCACCATCGAGGATCCGATCGAGTACCTGCACCGCCACAAGAAGTCGATCGTCAACCAGCGCGAAGTGGGGCTGGATACACACACCTATCACGAGGCCCTGCGCAATGCGATGCGCGAGGCCCCAGACGTGATCATGATCGGCGAGATCCGCGACACCGATACGATGGAAGCGGCGATCTCGTTCTCCGAAACCGGTCACTTGTGCCTGGCGACGCTGCATTCCAACAATGCCGACCAGACGCTGGAACGCATCCTCAACTTCTTCCCCGAATCGGCACACAAGAACGTGCTGATGAACCTGGCCCTGAACCTGCGCGCGGTGATCAGCCAACGCCTGGTCAGCGGCAAGGATGGGCGCCGCCTGCCGGCAGTGGAAGTGCTGCTCAACACACCGCTGATCCGCGACATGATCCGCCGCGGCCAGATCCATGAAGTGAAAGAGGCCATGGATCGCAGTTTGCAGGAAGGCATGCAGACCTTCGACCAGTCGCTCTACAAGCTCTACAAGGCTGGCCGCATCGAGCTGGAAGAAGCGCTGGCCAAGGCCGATTCGCGCGATGGCCTGGCATTGAAGATTCGCCTGTCGGAAGGCGGCAATTCGGAAACGGCGGAACTGGCGGGCAACGACCCCTACGGCCTGGGCTTCTAGCTCGACCGTAAACCCAATGGCCGTCATTCCCGCGAAAGCGGGAATCCATTTTCAGGCATGCACCAGGGCAAGATGGATTCCCGCTTTCGCGCACTGCTGTCCGGGGAAAATAATTCGGCCCTGGCGG
>NZ_DAIOEU010000020.1:0-68051 GCF_036746095.1 Dyella sp. | reverse complement strand
AGAACGGGTGCGAGTGGCTGGAGATATCCACCTTGATCAGCGGGTACTCGTTGCCGTCTTCCCACTTGATGGTTTCCTTGGCGGCAATCGTCGAGCGCGTCAGAAACGCGAACTCGGACGAGAGATCCTGGAACACCACCTGACGGTAATTCGGATGGATATCGGGCTTCATGACGGACTCAAAGCGTGCGTGAAAAGAGCGGCATTGTATCGATCATGCTGAGCGTTGGTCAAGCCGCCTGCAGAGCCCCCAGGGCTCGCTGCACCATGGCCGCGAACTTGGCTTGGTCGAGCTCCATCACGACGCTGACCTGGGAGCGCCGACCCAGCCGACCGCTCCAGTCCACTACGGTGGCCCCGCGCGTCAGGCGGCCATCCAGCTCCACGCCAACGCGACGATGCTCGCTGTGCTTCACCACCGAAGGGTCAATGGCCACTGCCATCGCCAGTGCATCGGCAGCGATAATGCCTCTCCGCCCGCGTTCGCGATTGGTCTGGCGAGCGACCCGGAACACGCGGCCGAAAAACTTGGCCCGATGATCCCCCGCGGCCAGCCACTGATCGAATTCGTCCTCATCGAAGGCGTGCCGCAGGGTGAGCTCCCAATCGACGAGATCGAAGTCGGGGAAGCCCTCGAACACCACATGAGCGGCTTCCGGATCAAACCCGACATTGAATTCGGCAGGCACACGGCTGGTATTGCCACGCCCGGTCACCGCGCCGCCCATCACCACCAAGCGCTTCACACGCTGCGGCAGGGAAGGGTCCAGCCGCAGCGCCAGCGCGAGGTTGGTGAGGGGCGCCAGCGCTACCAGGGTGATCTCGCCCGGACGCTCGCGCGTCAGGCGAAGTATCGCCAGTGCCGCGTGTTCGTCCGCCACGGCGGTGTTCGGCTCGGGGAACCCGACATCGCCCAGACCGTCATGGCCGTGCACGAAGGCCGCATCTTCCTCGGGCAAGCGCACCAGCGGATTCGGACAGCCGGCAAACACGGGCGTGGCCGCGCCTACCAGATCCACCAACCTCCGCGCATTGCGCGTGGTGTGAGCAAGACCGACATTGCCAGCCGCAATGCTGAGGCCGAGTACATCGGCATGCGCATGGGCCATCAAGATCGCGAGGGCATCGTCTACACCCGGATCGGTATCAATCAGCAGTTGCGGCTTGGTCATCGTCATGTCGTCGACATTGAGCTGTACATCTTTTTCAAGCTACCTGCTTCTCAAGCACCTGCATAGCGCGCCGCACCGCCGATCCAACGATCGATCAGGCGCCCTGCGCGCTCGGGCTGCTGTGCCAGCATGTATTCGCCGACCTGCTGCACCGCCGGCAGCAAATGCGCATCGCGCGCCAAGTCAGCCATACGAAAATTCAGTTGCCCGGTCTGACGCGTGCCCAGCACTTCACCAGGGCCACGCAGCTCCAGGTCCTTCTCGGCAATGCGAAAGCCATCATTGGTTTCGCGCATCACCTGCAGACGCTCGCGCGCAAGCTGCCCCAACGGTGGCTGATAGAGCAGCACGCAGTTGGACGCCACCGCACCGCGCCCCACGCGCCCACGCAATTGATGCAATTGCGCCAGCCCAAGGCGTTCGCTGTTCTCGATCACCATCAGGCTGGCGTTGGGCACGTCCACCCCTACTTCGATGACCGTGGTGGCCACCAGCACGGACAATTCGCCCGCCTTGAATGCATCCATGATCGCCTGCTTTTCTTTTGGCTTCATGCGCCCGTGAATCAGGCCTACCTTAAGCTCAGCCAGCGCGTGTGACAGCTCAGCATGCGCCGCCTCCGCCGCCTGGGCGCGCAATTGTTCGGATTCCTCGATCAGCGTGCATACCCAATAGGCCTGCCGTCCTTCCAGGCAGGCAGCACGAATGCGCTCGATGACTTCGGCCCGCCGCGCATTGGAAATCGCAATGGTCTGCACCGGCGTGCGGCCGGGCGGCAATTCGTCTATGGCGGAGATGTCCAGATCGGCGTAGGCACTCATCGCCAACGTGCGTGGAATCGGCGTGGCAGTTAGCACGAGCTGGTGCGGCACCCCATCACCTTGCAATCCCTTGTCACGCAGCGCCAGCCGTTGCTGCACGCCAAAGCGATGCTGTTCGTCGACGATCGCCAGGCCTAGCCGCGCAAAGGCCACGCCCTCCTGCATCAAGGCGTGCGTACCGATCACGATCGGCGCACCATCCGCCACCCGCTGCATCGCCTGCTGGCGGGTTTTGCCTTGCTGTTTGCCAGCCAGCCATTCGACATGAATACCCAGTGGCTCCAACCAATGACGGAAGTTGCGCAGATGCTGTTCGGCCAGCAATTCCGTGGGCGCCATCAACGCGACCTGGTAACCGGCCTCGATCGCAGCCAGCGCCGCTGCGCAAGCCACCGCCGTCTTGCCGGAGCCGACGTCGCCCTGTACCAGACGGAGCATGGGGTGCGGCTGCGAGACATCCGCCGTGATTTCCTCAATCACTCGTTGCTGGGCACCCGTCAGCCGGAAGGCCAAGGATGCCAGCCAACGCTGCCGCAATACGCCGTCACCGCCAAGTACCGGCGCATGGCGCTGGCGCACGGCGGCACGCAAACGCTTCAAACTCATGTGCTGGGTAAGCAGCTCTTCAAACGCGAGGCGTTGTTGTGCGGGATGGCGCCCTTGAACCAGCTGATCCATGCGCGCATCCGGCGGCGGCCGATGCACGTAAAGCAAGGCCTCGCGCAATGACGTCAGCCCGAATTTTGCGCACAGTTTGGGCGGAATAAGTTCCAAGTCCGCCTCGGCAGGCAATCGTTGCAACGCCTTGTCGATCAAGGCTCCCAGACGTTTCTGCCCGAATCCTTCGGTGGTTGGATAGACGGGGGTGAGTCGCTCGTCGAGCGCCACAGGCGCGTCGTCGGTCAAGCGCCGATATTGCGGATGCACCATCTCCAGGCAGCCATTGCCCTGGCGAACTTCACCGTAGCAAAGCAGGCGCGCGCCCATCCGGAACTGCTCTGCCTGCGCACGGTTGAAGTGAAAAAAGCGCAGCAGCAAGGTATGCATCACACCATCGCCGATCGCCACTTTCAGTTGCGGGCGATAGCGGAAACCTTTCTCCACCGCCTCCACCGTACCGACTACCTGTGTGCGCATGCCGGGGTGCAAATCCGGCATCGGCGTCAGGTGCGTGCGGTCTTCATAGCGCAACGGCAAGTGGAACCACAGATCTTGCAGACAGTGCAGGCCCAGCCGCGTCAGCGATTCACGCAGAGCCGGGCCGACACCGCCAAGCGCCGTGGCCGGCAGCTTGCCCGCATCGTCGGCAACCGTGACGGCAGTTTGAGGTTTCGGGGCAACCATTCCTGAAGACTAACCGAGCACATCGACGCAACGCATTGGGACTGCCGACAAAGGCTGTCAGCAGTCTGCGTGCAAAGGGATCAGTCCGACACCATGACGGCGTCCACTTCCACCTGCGCGCCCTTGGGCAGGCCAGCAACTTCGATGGTGGACCGCGCCGGGTACGGCGCCTGGAAGTACTCATTCATTACCGCATTGACGGCCGTGAAGTTCGCCAGGTCAGTGACATAGATGCCCACGCGCACGAACTGCTCGAATGAGCCGCCGGCTGCTTCAGCCACGGCCTTGAGGTTGTCGAACACGCGGCGGGTCTGCGTGCTGATGTCGCCTTCCACCAGCATGCCGCTGGATGGATCGAGCGGAATCTGGCCGGAAAAATACACGGTGTTGCCGGCACGTACGGCTTGCGAGTACGGGCCGATGGCGGCAGGAGCTTTATCGGTAGCAATGATCGTGCGGGGCATGGGGTTCATCCGTTCAAGGCGGAAACGGAAGTGTAGCGAGAGAACGTCGCGCTACAACGGGTACCTGTACGCCCCGCTCACCACACCCGTCCGCCGCACGCGCCGAATCACTTCGGCCAGATGCTTGCGATTCTTCACCTCGATGGTGAACAACAGCGTGGCGGCCGAGGTGTCGCGCTCAACGTATTCCACGTTTTCGATATTGGAATCGGCAGCAGCAATGGCCGCCGCCACCGTGGCAAGCACGCCGGGCCGGTTGATGACTTCGATGCGCAGTTCGGCGCGGTAATCGCCTTGTACGTCGCGGTCCCATTCGATATCCACGCAACGCTCCGGCGTGGATTTGCGCAGCTCGGCCATGTTCGGGCATTCGGTGCGATGCACGACGATGCCCTTGCCTGGCGACAGGTAGCCGACGATTTCGTCGCCCGGCAACGGATGGCAGCAATTGGCGAAGCTCAGCACGCCACGCTCGGCGCCGGTGATATGGATCTTCTCCGTCGGATGCGTGACCAGCGCGCCACGTGCGGACGTACCCCGCGAGGTCACCAGCTGGCCGGCGACCTGATCGGGCATGCGATTGCCAAGCGCAATATCGGCCAGCAGCTCTTCCAGGCGCTTGAGCTTGGACTTGTGCAGGAATTTTTCCAGCACCTCCGGCTGGATGGCATCCAGGCTGGTGCCCAGCGCATCGAGCGCGCGATCGAGCATGCGGTGGCCAAAATCGACCGCGTCCTCGTGCTGCAGATGTTTCAGGTATTGGCGGATGGCGGTGCGTGCCTTGCCCGTGACCACGAATTCCAGCCACGCAGGATTGGGCACCGCCGACGGCGCCGTAATGATCTCCACCAACTGCCCGGATTCAAGCCGGGCGCGCAGCGGCAGCAACTTCTTGTCGACGCGCGCCGCCACCGCGTGATCGCCCACGTCGGTATGCACGGCATACGCAAAATCCAACGCCGTCGCATTGCGCGGCAGCGACAGGATGTCACCGCGCGGCGTGAACAAATAGGTCTCATCCGGGAACAGATCGATCTTGACGTTCTCGATGAATTCCGCCGCGGAAGGCGTGTTCGCCTGGCTATCGGCCAGGGCGGAAAGCCATTCGCGCGCACGCGCCTGCGCGCTGTTCGCCGGACCGCTTTCCGTCTTGTATGCCCAGTGCGCCGCGACGCCACGTTCGGCTACCGAATCCATTTCCTCGGTGCGGATTTGCACCTCGATCGGCGCACCGAACGGCCCGAGCAAAACGGTGTGCAACGACTGGTAGCCATTGGCCTTCGGGATCGCAATGAAGTCCTTGAAACGGCGATCGACGGGCTTGTACAAGGCGTGCACGACGCCCAGCGCCATGTAGCAGCTCATCGCCGTGTCGGTCACCACACGGAAGCCGTACACGTCCATCAGCTGCGCAAAGCTCTTGTGCTCATTGCGCATCTTGGAATAGATGCTCCACGACGACTTGATCCGCCCCACCACGCGCACCGGAATGCGCTCTTCGACCAGGCGCGCAGTGAGCGCGCCTTCGATGCGGCTCATCGCTTCACGGCGATTGCCGAGCGCGGCGCGAATGCGTTCGCTGATCACGCGATAGCGATCGGGATGCAGCGCGCGAAAACCAAGATCCTGCAGCTCGGCCTTGATCTTGTTCATGCCGAGGCGCTGCGCGATCGGCGCGTAGATTTCCAACGTTTCGCGCGCGATGCGGCGCCGCGCCTCGGGGTCTTTTGCGCCGAGCGTGCGCATGTTGTGCAGGCGATCGGCCAGCTTGATCAGGATGACACGCAGGTCGCGCGCCATCGCCAGCAGCATCTTGCGGAAACTTTCCGCATCCGCCTCCTGGCGGCTGGAAAAGCGCATCTTGTCCAGCTTGGTAACGCCGTCGACCAGTTCTGCCACCGGCTCGCCGAATTCGCCGGCCAACTCGGTGCGGGTCAGCTGCGTGTCTTCCAGCGTGTCGTGCAGGATCGCGGCGATGATGGTTTCCGCATCCATGCCGAACTCGGCCAGGATGCCGGCCACGGCGATGGGATGGGTGATGTAGGGCTCGCCGCTCTTGCGCGTCTGCCCTTCATGCGCCACCGCGCCGACTTGATAGGCGCGCAATACGCGCGCAACTTGCGGCTCGGGCAGATAGGCAAGGCGCTCTTTCAGCGCCAGCACGTAGGGCGGCAATGCGGACGTATCCGGGGAGGCTGGATGCGTGGCCGCCGTCGTCATGGAATCCCGGCGCCCGCTCAGGCCGTCGCCTCGCTGCAAAACTGAAAGAAGAAGTGGAGGCGTGACGCGTGGCTTATCGACCCGGTGTGGCCGGCTCGAGGTTTAACCCACTGTCGACAGCCGCCACCATCCATCAGTCATCTCCACCTTTGGAGAGATCGTCATCCACTTCCTGCGCCGCCCATTCCAGGGCTTCACGCTCGGCGCGTTCGCGCTCGGCGCGGTCGATCTCGTCGATCGTGACCTGGTCGATGCGACGATCGGCAATTTCACGCAGCGCCAACACCGTAGGCTTATCGTTGTCGGGGTTGACGGCCGGTTCGGCCCCGTTGGCGAGCTGGCGGGCGCGCTTGGTCGCCATCAGAACCAGTTCAAAACGGTTGTTGACCACCTCGAGGCAGTCTTCCACGGTAATGCGAGCCATCGGAAATCCTTGAACTATAAAAACTTATGCGGCCTTACAGTTTATCGGCCGGCTACCCGGCTGGCAACGCGAAGCGCTCGCGGCCATGCTGAACACGCTTTATCATGCCCGGCCATCGCACGCTAGCTCGAAACAATGTTGCAATACGTGCACAATATAGAACTAGAAAGTACACATATAATCTCCCCAACCTTTGCAGCGGACTCCCCCCTTGATGCCTTCCCTGCCCCGTCTTGCCGCACTCAGCCGTCTCCTGCCCGCCTTCGCCATGCTTGCCCTGTTGGCTGGATGTGCCATCGCGCCCCCTCGCACCGACGATCCGCTGGAGAAGTTCAACCGCAAGAGTTATGCCTTCAACATGGCGCTGGACAAGCACGTGCTGCGTCCGGTCGCGGTGGGTTACACCAAGGTGACGCCCAAGCCGGTGCAGACCTCGATCAGCAATTTCTTCACCAATATCAAGTTGCCGATCAGCATTGCCAACAATCTGTTACAGGCTCGTCCCAGTGACGCCATGACCGATACCGGTCGCTTCTTGATCAATATGACGGTTGGCTTGGCCGGCTTCTTCGATCCGGCCACGAAAATGCAGATTCCGATCAAGGAAACCGATTTTGGCATCACCCTGGCCCGCTGGGGCGTGCCGGAAGGCGATTACCTGATGATTCCGCTGCTCGGCCCGTCAACCTTCCGCGACGTGTGGCAGTACCCGGTGGACGGCTATCTGTTCGATCCGATCAGCTACTTCGAGAGCAATCACAAATTCCACTGGGGCCAGTACTACATCCCCGAAGCGGTCTATTTCATCCAGATGCGCGCCCAGTTGCTCGACGCCGACAGCTTCCTGCAGTCTGCCTACGATCCCTACGCCTTCGTGCGCGACGCCTGGCGCCAGAACCGTCTGAACAAGATCTACGACGGCAATCCGCCAGCGGACGTGATGTTGAAGTTGCAACAAGGCCAAGGCTCGAACAACAAGCAAGATCAGAATTTCGATCCTGCCGAGCTGTTGAAGGAGCAACAGCAATGGGAACAGAAGCAAAAACAGCAGGACAATTCAGGCAAGCCAGCTGGCGGCTAAGCCTGCAAGTTGAAATCCCCGATCTGATCGGCCGGATTTCAACCCGGCCAAGCAAAAAAAAACGGAGCTCGTCAGAGCTCCGTTTTTTGTGCCTGGTCGATCCCTGATTGCAGACCATCAGTGCAACAGCGATTCCACACCGCAAACTTGCGCAAGCGCCTGCATGCCTTCCGGCACGTGGCGCACGCTTACCCGGGGCCCGCCTCGATCGGCTTCCGACAATGCAGCCAGCACGCAAGCCAGGCCTGCACTGTCGCAACTATCCACGCCTCCGAGGTCAAGCGTATGGCGATCATGCCTGGCGAACGCACTGCGCATCGCCCTCAACGCATTGGCCGCCGTGGCGAAATTCAACGTGCCGGACACGGAGATCGTGTCCGGCACGTCTGCAATCACCTGAAACTTGCCGGACTTGGTGGGAGACATCAGCCCTGGCTGCCCTTATTGCCCTTGTTTTCCTGGTCCATCTTCTGCAATGCCCTGTCACCCTGCGTTTCCAGATCGGCAATCAGCTTGTCGAGACCTTCTTTCTTGATCTCGGCATCGACCTGGTTGCGGTAATTGGTGATGTAGGAAATGCCTTCGATGATGATGTCATACGCCTTCCACTGACCATCGGCGGTCTGGTGGAACACGAAGTTGACGGCGACCGGCTTGTTGTCGCTGGTGTTCATCTGCGTCTTGACCACGGTGTACTTCGGGTTGACCTCGCCATTGGACGGCAGGACCTTTACCGTACCCTTCGTATAGCCCAGCAGGCCTTCCGCATAGCGGTTGGTCAGCGAACTGTAGAAAGCCTTGGCAAAGCGCGCGCGCTGCTCGGGCGTCGCCTCGCGTGCGTGCATGCCCAGCACCAGGATCGACGCCCAATCGGTATCGAAATGCGGCAGGAAGATCTGATTGATCAACGCGATCAGCTTGGGCTTGTTGTTCTGCAGCTGTGCCTTGTGATCGGCGATCTGCGTATCGAGCTGGTGAGCGATGTCCTCGACAACGGCCTGCGGCGACGATGCGTTGGACGGCTGCGCGCTGGAAGCGCTCTGCGCGAAGGCCGGCGCGGCGATCACGACGCTGCCCAGGGCGAGGGCGGTGGCAATGGCCAGATGACGCAACATGGATGACTCCTCGTAAGGCCGGCTCAATGTTTGCCGGCAGGCTGATTGGACGAACCGTTACCGCTCCCACCGGCATTGCTGCTGCCGCTGGGCGAACCATTGACCAGGAACTTGCCGATGAGATCCTCCAGCTGCACGGCTGATTGGGTCAGCACGAGCTGGTCGCCTTCCTTGAGCGAATTCGGCGAGCCGCCGGGTTGGATCGCAACATAC
Source organism: Dyella sp. (assembly GCF_036746095.1). Lineage (NCBI taxonomy): Bacteria > Pseudomonadati > Pseudomonadota > Gammaproteobacteria > Lysobacterales > Rhodanobacteraceae > Dyella > Dyella sp. Next base: position 59,197 of record NZ_DAIOEU010000020.1, on the reverse strand, counting down.
TGGCTACCGATCAAACCACTGGTGAATATGGCAGCGGCCGAATCGTCCGGAATCTGGTTGTACCGATTGTCGATGGCCATCGTGACGGTAGCGTCCAGCTTGGTCGGATCGGCTTTCACGTCGGATACATTGCCGATGGCCACGCCCGCCATCTTTACCGGCGCGCCAATCGTGAGCGTACCGACGTTGGTGAAGTGCGCCGTGACTTTGTAGCTGCCGCCGATGGCATCGGCCGAGCCGCCGCCACCGAAGAACTTGCCGAGCATTTCTTCCAGCGGCTGCGTCGACCGGGTCAACACCAGATGCGCCCCATCGGCCAGATATTGCTTGCCAGCGCCGAATTGCAGCCCGACGTACTGGTCGCCCAGCAGGCCGCTGGTATAGATCGCGGCCGTTGAATCGGTGGGAATCTGGTTGAATTTCTTGTCGATCGAGAGCTTGACGTCCGCCACGTCCTTGCCCGGTTCCAGCGTAATGGATTGCACTTGACCCACACGCACACCTGCCACCTTCACCGGCGCACGTTCTTTCAGCTGGCCAACGTTGGTGAATTGGGCATCCACCGTATAGCTCGTCCCTTGGTGGCTGTTGACCACCGAGGTCGTCTGCGTTGCAAGGTAAGCGAGCGCAGCGAAACCGAGCACGATGAACAGACCGGTGCCGACGGCATAGGATTTTCTCTGGCTCACGGCAAAGTCCTCAAAAAGAAGCAAATAGTCATGATGGTCACATCAGGAAAGCGGTGAGCACGAAATCCAGCGCGAGAATGGCGATCGACGAAGCGACCACCGTGCGCGTGGTGGCATAGGCCACGCCTTCGCTGGTCGGCGCCGTGGTGTAGCCCTGGAACACGGCAATCAGCGAGATCACCGCACCGAACACCAGGCTTTTCCAGACCAGGCCGTTGATCACGTCATCCCACACATGCACGGTGGCGGTCATGTTCGACCAGAACGTGCCGTTGTCGACGCCCAGCCAATTCACGGCTACAAGATGCCCACCAAAAATACTCAGTCCGCAGAACACGCAGCACAGCAGCGGCAGCGCGATCACGCCGGCGAGAAACCGCGGCACGGCAACATAGGCAATCGGATCCACGGCCATCATTTCCATCGCCGCGATCTGATCGGTCGCACGCATCAAGCCGATTTCAGCGGTGATCGACGTCCCTGCGCGACCCGCAAACAGCAATGCAGTCACCACCGGACCCAGCTCGCGATACACCGATAGCGCCACCACGGAGCCGGTCGCAGAGGTGCCGCCAAAAATGGCCAGCACGTGATACAGCTGCAATCCCAGCACCATGCCCACGAACAGCCCGCAGGTCATGATGATGGTGAGACTCATGCCGCCGACAAACCACAACTGCCGTACCGTCTCCGTCACATGCCGCATGCTGCGCGGAATGGCGGACAAAATGCGCAGCAGGAACAGGCCGCAGCGGCCAATCTGGGCCAGCGATCCGATCACGACGTTTTCGTGTCCCATCCGCGTGTTCATGCCGTTCCTTGCTTGAAACCGAGAGCCTCGGCGTAATCGCCGGCTGGATATTGGAATGGCACCGGACCATCCGCTTCGCCACCGAAGAACTGACTCGTCCACGGCGAGCCGCTCTCAGCGATGGTCTTCGGGTCGCCCTGCGCCACCACCTTGCCGTTGGCAATCAGGTAGACCACGTCGGCCACCTGCTTGATCGCCTCCAGTTCGTGCGCCACCAGGACGCTGGTCAGGCCCAGCGTTTCATTGAGCGTACGGATCAGCTTCAGCACCTGGTTCAGCGCGATCGGATCCAGGCCGACGAAGGGCTCGTCGTAGAGGATCAGCATCGGGTCGAACACGATCGCCCGCGCCAGCGCCACGCGGCGCGCCATGCCGCCGGAGAGCTCGCTTGGCATCAGCGACGCCGCGCCGCGCAACCCCACCGCCTGCAGCTTGGTGAGCACGATGTTGCGGATCAGCACCTCGGGTAGCCGGGTGTGCTGGCGTAGCGGGAAAGCCACGTTCTCGAACACGTCAAAATCGGTAAGCAAGGCGGAATTCTGGAACAGATAACCGATGCGCTCGCGCAGCTCGAACAGCGCATCGCGTCGCATTTCCGCCACGTTCCGCCCTTCCACCAGCACCTGGCCCGCGTCACTGCGCATCTGGCCGGTGATGTGCTTGAGAAGGGTAGTTTTGCCGGTACCGCTGGGCCCCATGATGGCGGTGACTTTGCCGCGCGGAATGTCCAGGTCCAGCTTGTCGAACACGACCTTGCCGTTGAGCACCGTGGTCAGGCCACGAATGCGCACCAGCGCGTCGTTGTCGGGTTGGGCTTGGACAGTATCGATCATGGCCAGGGGGACGGCGGGAAAGTGGAAACGTTAACTGAACTGGGGCCCTAATGCTATGCGGACCAGTACAGTAATCCTGAGCGAATGTTCAGGTTTGGGCCAAAAGCTCGCGAATCAAGCTTTCATAACGCTGACATTGCAACGCGCTGCGTTGGCGAACAGCCCGCACGATGGCCTGGAGATTGTCCAGTGCGTCCTCGAAACGGTCGTTGACGATGATGTAGTCGAACTCATGGGCGTGCGCGATTTCACCGCGGGAATTGCGCAACCGCCGGTCGATCACTTCCGCACTGTCCGAGCCGCGCCCGCGCAGCCGCCGTTCCAGTTCCGCCCGCGACGGCGGCAGGATAAACACGCTCACCACATCCGGTTTGGCCGTGCGTATCTGCGCGGCGCCTTGCCAATCGATCTCCAGCAAAACGTCACGTCCTTGCTGGAGCAAGTCCTGCACGGTTCTGCGCGATGTGCCGTAGAAATTGCCGTGCACCTCGGCATGTTCAAGGAAAATGCCCTCGGCGACCTCGCGCTCGAACTCCGCCCGCTCGACGAAGTAATAGTGGCGCCCGTACTGCTCGCCCGGACGCGGCGGACGCGTCGTGTGCGAGATCGACAACGAAATACCCGGCTCGCGCTCAAGCAACGCGTTCACCAGCGTCGACTTGCCGGCGCCAGAAGGCGCGGCAACGACGAAAAGCGTGCCTTCGGCACCCACCGTATCGGAGCTATGCGTGCTCATTCGATGTTCTGCACTTGCTCGCGCATCTGCTCGATCAGCACTTTCAATTCCACCGCCGCATTGGTGGTACGCGCATCGACCGACTTGGACCCGAGCGTATTCGCCTCGCGGTTGAACTCCTGCATCAGGAAATCCAATCGGCGCCCCACCGGCTCCTTCAAGCCGAGCACGCGGCGCGTTTCGGCGATGTGCGTGCTCAGGCGGTCCAGTTCTTCATCCACGTCCGACCGCGTCACCTGCAACACCAGTTCCTGCTCCAGCCGGCCCGGATCGGCCGGTTGTTTCAGATCGGCAAGACGTGATTCCAACCGCGTGCGCAAGGCAGCGCGGATCTCCGGCATCCAGCTGCGCACATCCTTCACGATGCGCTCGATCGCGTCCAGCCGTTCGCGCAGGATGCCGCCCAGCTGGGCGCCCTCGCGTTCGCGCGTAGCAGTGAGTACTTCCAGGGCGCGATCAAGCACTTCCAGCAGCGCGGCTTGCAATGCCTCCTGATCCACTTCTGCGTGCTGCAGCACGCCCGGAAAACGCAGCAGCTCGGTAAATTCGATCTGCATGCGCGGGAAACGCGCTTCCATATCCGAGGCCAGTGCGGACAAGCGCCCAATCAATGCGCCATCGACCTGCAGCGATTCACCGCGCGATTCGCCGCGCCGCACGATCACATCGACCTTGCCCCGCGACAGGCGACTGGCCATCCGCTCACGCAGTGCGGACTCGAACACGCGCATGTCTTCCGGCAAACGGGGGCTGAGTTCCAGATAACGGTGATTGACCGCGCGCAATTCGCACGTCAGCGCTCCCGCGGGCGTCTGGGCTTCGGCGGAAGCATAGGCAGTCATGCTGCGAATCATGGATAACCTTAGGATGGAAGGTGATGAAAGGCGCAATGGTAAACTGTCCCGCCTCCCGTTGCCCAAAAGAACGCCATGCCCGTGTCCCGTCCAAGCGGTCGCACCAGTGACCAGTTGCGCAAAGTCACCATCGAGCGCCACTACACCCGCCATGCCGAAGGCTCCGTGCTGGTCGCGTTCGGCGACACGCGCGTGCTCTGCACCGCCAGTATCGAAGAGCGCCTGCCGCCCTGGCTGCGCGGCAAAGGTGAAGGTTGGGTCACTGCCGAATACGGCATGCTGCCGCGCGCCACCTCCACCCGCACCCAGCGCGAAGCCACGCGCGGCAGCCAGGGCGGGCGCACCATGGAGATCCAGCGCCTGATCGGCCGCAGCCTGCGCGCCTGCGTGGATCGCCAGGCGTTGGGCGAACGCGTAATCACATTGGATTGCGATGTGCTCCAGGCCGACGGTGGCACGCGCACGGCCGCCATCACCGGCGCCTACGTCGCGCTGGTGGATGCCGTGAACACCCTGATGAAACGCGAAAACCTGCGCCGCAATCCCATCATCGGCGCAGTAGCCGCAGTGTCGGTGGGTGTCTACCAAGGCATGCCGGTGCTCGACCTCGACTACAGCGAAGACGCCAACTGCGACACCGACATGAATGTGGTGATGAACGACGGCGGCGGCATCATCGAGGTGCAAGGCACGGCCGAAGGCCACGCGTTCCGGCGCGAGGAGATGGACGCCATGCTCGACCTGGCCGAGAAAGGCATTGCCGAACTGATCGGCCTGCAACGCGCCGCACTGGACTTGGGCTGAGTACGTTTCATGCAGCGTATCGTTCTCGCCAGCAGCAACCGCGGCAAGCTTGCCGAATTCAACACCTTGCTCGCCGACAGCCAATTCGAAGTCATTCCACAAGCCGAACTGGGCGTGGAAGATGTCGAGGAAACCGGCCTCACCTTCGTGGAAAATGCGCTGCTCAAGGCGCGCCATGCTTCACACGTTACCGGCCTGCCGGCGCTGGCAGATGATTCCGGCCTATGCGTGGCGCAACTGCGTGGCGCGCCGGGCCTCTACTCTGCGCGCTACAGCGGTGGGCATGGCAATGCGCAAGCCAACAATGCGTTGTTGCTGCATAAGCTCGATGGCGTCCCGCCGCCACAGCGGGGTGCGTTCTTCATCTGCGTGCTCGCCTTGCTCTGGCATGCTGAAGATCCCGCACCGTTGATTGCCGAAGGCCGCTGGCATGGCCAGGTGCTGGATGCGCCACGCGGCACACGTGGCTTCGGCTACGATCCGTTGTTCTTGCCGCACGGCCAATCTTCCAGTGCTGCAGAATTGGAACCCGACGTCAAAAATCGCCTGAGCCACCGTGGACAAGCCATGGCAAAACTGCACGCGCGCATCGCCGAACTGCATAGCTGAAATGCCGTTGATCGCGCCACCGCTGTCGCTGTACGTCCACATGCCGTGGTGCGTAAAAAAATGTCCCTACTGCGATTTCAATTCGCACGGTGTGCGCGGCGCACCGCCCTATGCCCAATACGTCGACACGCTGCTGGCTGATCTCGACGCTGACCTGCGCGATTTCGGTAGCGCACTGCAGGATCGCCCCATCATCAGCGTGTTCTTCGGCGGCGGCACGCCCAGCCTGTTCACGCCCGAGCTCATCGGCCGCTTTCTCGATGGCGCGCGTTCGCGCCTGCGCTTTATCGACCACTGCGAGGTCACGCTGGAAACCAATCCCGGCACGGTCGAGCATGGGCGTTTCGATGGCTATCTCGCCGCCGGCGTCAACCGGATTTCGTTCGGCATCCAAAGCTTCGATGACGCCAAGCTCAAGCGGCTCGGGCGCATCCATTCCTCGCAAGAGGCCGAAGCGGCAGTGAAATCCGCCCAGGACGCCGGCCTCGGCAACATCAATCTCGACCTGATGTATGCCCTGCCGGAACAAGCCCTGCCCGGCGCATTGGACGACGTGGATCGCGCCGTGGCATTGCGGCCCACGCATATCTCCCACTACCAGCTCACGCTGGAACCCAACACCGTCTTCGCCGCCCATCCGCCACCGCTACCCGACGACGACGCGGCCTGGGCCATGCAGGAAGCCTGCGAAACGCGCCTGGCCGCAGCGGGTTACACCCAATACGAGGTGTCTGCCTATGCCCAACCCGACCGGCGCTGCGAGCACAACCTCAACTATTGGCGTTTCGGCGATTACTTAGGGATAGGCGCTGGCGCCCACGGCAAGATCAGCGACGCCGCCTCCGGCGAGATCTGGCGCCGCTGGAAGACCCGCCATCCCAATGCCTATCTGGAAGCCGCCGGCCAGCCGGCTCGCATCGGCGGCCACTCGGCCGTGCCGGTCGACGAACTGCCGTTCGAATACATGCTCAACGCCTTGCGCCTGATCCACGGTGTGCCCCTGGACGACTTTGCTGCCCGCACCGGGGTGCCAATGGCATGCATCGCCAGCCCCCTGGAAGCCAGCCGTCAGAAAGGCTGGCTGGAAAACGATCCGCATTGCCTGCGCACCACCCCGTTAGGGCAGCGCTTTCTCAACGACGTCATAGGCGGCTTTCTGGCCTAGCGAAAATGTGATGTAGATCACAAAACCCATGACGAGGCTCGGGAAGCAGCTTACACTGGGCCAGGGGAACACTCACGGGGAATGCAGGTCATGGACGTCGAGTCAAGGGTCTATCCGTCGTCTGTCGCCGGAGGTCGCCGCGCTGGCCTGGGCCGGATGCCCGCGCGCACGCGCAAACTGGTCGAGGCGGCTTGCACGCTCTGTGATCACTGGGCAGAACCGACCTTGCGGCTATGCCTGGATCGCTTCGACAAGCGGCTCTACGAACTGGCCGAACAATCGCGCAATCACCTGGAACAACAACGCTGCTTCGATAGCAGGAATTTTGTGCAGCAGGGACGCACGGCATTCATCCAATCGTTCGCCGCCAAGTTGCGCGAGAGCTTTGAAGACGTAGGCGATGCGGAAGACGATCAGGCGCTGCAATCGCTCAGCCTGCACTCGCTGACCTTGCTCGATCGCACCGAACACGAGCTTACCGCTGCACTCGACAAACTTGCTGCGCGCAGTGAGGCGCAAAACGGGCCCATCCTTTCCGAACTCTCCTACCGCCTCGCCGTGCTGGTGGCCGCGCCGCCGCTCGAAGGCAAACAGCTACCACCCGGCCCGCAAAACATGGCGCGCATCCTGCGCGTCGCCAGCGAGCCGATGAACCTGCCGCTCGAACATCGCCTGCTGTTATTCCAGGTCTTTGAGAGCAGCGTCGGGCGCACGTTGGTTTCGTTGTACGAAGGCATCAATGCCAAATTGCTGGCAGACGGCATCCTGCCGCAACTGCGCGCATTTACCGCGGCGCGCGCCACCCATGGACCCGCGCATGCTGGCGCGCCGGCGGCCGGACCTACCGCAACCGCCGTGGAGACAGCCGAAACCAGCAGCGAGCCGATCGCCGTACTGGAAACCCTGCGCGACCTGCTCTCGCGCCAGCGCGCGGCGCCATTCGGCCATGCGCACGCCGGCGGCGGGCGCACCGCCACGCCGGAAGAATTGCAGACGGCGCTCGGCGCCCTGCAGCAGCACATGGTGCAGGTCACCGACCGTACCAGCCGCGAGCTGCGCAGCGCGCAACGCCTGCAGGAAGAACTGCTCTACCAGCTCAACCTCAACGTGCCGCCTGGCGCCGCACGCACGCAGCTGACGGCCGAACAGGGCGATACGGTGGAACTGGTAGCGATGCTGTTCGAGCAGCTCGCCGAGCAACTGCAGCACGGTCCGGACGCACGCGCCTTGCTCGGCAATCTGCAGTTGCCCTTGCTGCGCCTGGCGGTTGCCGACCGCGATTTCTTCGATCAGCAAGAACACCCGGCACGCCAGATGCTCGGCAAACTGGCCGATACCATCAACACCTGGTTGGCCGGCCCGAACGGCGAGACGGATCAGCAACTGCTCGCCAAGCTCAGCCAGCTGGTGGATCGCGCCCAACAGGAACCACCGAGCGCCGGGCTTTACACCAGCCTGCTGGCGGATATCGAGCATCATCTGATGCAGCTGGCGCGCAAGTCGCAAGCGGCCGAACGGCGTCACGTGGAAGCCATGCAAGGCCGCGAGCGGTTGGAACAGGCGCGCCGGCGCGCCGATGAATTGATGGCCGAACGCTTCGCCATCGTCTCGCCGCGCGGCTTGCTGCGCACCCTGCTCGAGCGCGCATGGACCGATGTGCTGGCGCTGACGCTGTTGCGTCACGACGAACACAGCGAGGCCTTCCTGCATCAGCTGCGCATCACCGACCAGTTGCTCGGGCAGTTCCCGGTCCACGATCCGCTGGAGTTGCGCCATGAGGTGGAGACCGGCCTGCAGCAAATCGGCATGCACCAGGACGAGGCCGAACAAGTGGCACAGCGCCTGATCAGCGCACAAATGCCGGCCACGGTTTTGCCCTTGCCCGCTCTGCCGGAGGTGCCAAGCACCGCCGCGGCCGAACCGGTCATCGACGAAAAGCCAGTGCAAACCGCAGTGCAGGCAACGGCAGCTCCGATCGCGGAAGAAGCAAAACCCCAGCCACCTCCGCGCCTCACCGAGGTACCCAGCGCCACCGATCTTGCGATCCGGCTCAAGCAGCGCCAACGCCTGGGCGAGCAACGCAACCAGGAGGCGCCATCGTCCACGCACGCCGCCGTGGTGCCGCCGCTGGGCCTGCGCGAAGCGCGCATCCACAATCACCTTCGCCAACTGCCGTTCGGCACCTGGTTCGAATTCAACGATGCCACCGGCCACGTGACACAGCAAAAACTGGCCTGGTTCTCGCCGGTATCGGGTAACAGCCTGTTCGTGAATCGCCGCGGCCAGCGCAGCGATGTGATGAACCTGCAGGAGCTGGCGCGCGCCATCGCCGAAGGCCGCGTGCGTGAATTGCCGCCGCAGCAAGAGAACCTGCTCGACCGTGCCTGGCATGCCTTGACCAACAACCTGCTGCGTCCCGCCCCGCTGCTGCCGGAGGCACGCTCATGAACGAACAGCGTCGCGCGCCGCGCAAGCGGCCGAACTACATCGTCAACGTGACCGACATGATCACCGGCCAGACGCTTGGGCAGCTGGGCAACCTGTCCAGCAACGGCATGCTGCTGATCAGCCAGCACACGCCACGCAGCGAGGCCGTCTACCAGGTAAGCCTGCCGCTACCCTCGCATGACGCCACCATGCCGATCATCGAGGTGGGCATTCAGGAGCAATGGCACGAGCATGCCGCCACGCCAGGACAGATCTGGTCCGGCTATCGGATCATTGCCATCGGCAGTGCCGATGCGGCGCATCTGGAGCGTTGGTTGCAGCAAGCGTAATCAGTGCTTCTGCATCACAGCCGTTGCGTGCAGCGCTCGCTCGTTGTGCCGATTTTTTCTCATGCCGTGACGAATTTTTTCCAAACGCGCACCTGGCGTGGCGCCCATGCATCTGCGCGCTACACTGCGCCGGACAAGACCATCCGGAATTGAAGCATGAGCCACGATCTTGCCTCGCTGTATGCCCAACACATCACCACGCTGCGCCAACGCGCGGACCAGGCGCTGGCCCTGGGTGGCTTCGATCATCTGCTGATTGCCGCCAGCACGCCGCTGCGGAAATTCCTTGATGACCAGGACTACGCGTTCGTCGCCAATCCGCATTTCCGTCATTGGCTGCCGCTGACCGATACGCCGGGCAGCTGGGTGGTGTATACGCCGGGCGGCAAGCCCAAGCTGATCTTCGTGCAGCCGCGCGATTACTGGCACGTGGTACCCGCCGCGCCGAGCGGCTACTGGGTGGATCATTTCGACATCCGCATCGTGCGCACGAATGCCGAAGCCGTAGCACTGCTTCCGAAAGATCGTCGCGCGGTGATCGCACCGGAATGCCCCAGCATCGAAGGCGTGGAAGCCAACAATCCGGAGTCGGTGGTCAACTATCTGCATTGGCATCGCAGCTACAAGACCCCCTATGAACTGGCATTGATGCGTGAAGCCAGCCGCATCGGCACGCGCGCGCATCGCGCAGCGGAACAAGCCTTTCGCGCAGGCGAGAGCGAGTTCGGTATCCAGATGGCCTACCTCGCCGCCGCCCGCCAGACCGAAGCGGAACTTCCCTACTCGAACATCGTGTGCCTCAACGAACATGGTGCCGTGCTGCACTACACGCACTTTGACCGCACACCGCCCAAGGAAAGCCGCTCGTTCCTGATCGATGCCGGCGGCAGCAAAGCCGGTTATGCCAGCGACATCACGCGCACTTACGCAGGCAAGGGCCATGAAGCATTCCAGGCCTTGATCGACAGCATGGAACGTGCGCAACTCGGTTTTGCGGCCAAAGTGAAGGCGGGACAGAGCTATCCGGAGCTGCACATCCATGCCCACCTCGTCATCGCCGAGGTGCTGCGCGAACACGGCGTGATTCGCATGAGCGCGGAAAGCGCCGTGCAATCCGGCGTAAGCTCGGCGTTTTTCCCGCACGGCCTGGGACATCCGATCGGCTTGCAAGTGCACGACGTTGCCGGCTTCCAGGCCAACGAAAGCGGCGGTTTCATTCCGCGTCCGGAAGGCCATCCCTATCTGCGCATGACGCGCGTGCTGGAACCGGGCATGGTGGTGACTATCGAACCGGGTCTCTACTTCATCGACATGCTGCTCGAAGAACTGCGCGCCAAGCCGGTTGCCAGCGACATCGACTGGAACAAGGTGGATGCGTTCCGGCCTTACGGCGGCATTCGTATCGAAGACGACGTGGTGTGCACGGATGGTGCGCCGGAGAATCTTACGCGTGATGCTTTTGCCGCGTTGGGTTGATGCTCGCGCAGCCGCCCTTAAGGCCAATGGCACTACCCCAACCTACGACCGGCGCATTCGTCAAAGCTTTTGGTAGCCCTGCCACCGCGCCTGACCAATGGCGGGATCGGTTACGCTCGCGCTGTCCGTTTCCACGTGACCTGCAAGGCGACGCACAAAGCCGGCCTCTGCATCGGCGCGCACGATCAAGTCGTACCAACCGTAGCTGTCTCCGAGCGACCAATGTTTCTCGGCACATTCGCCGGGCTTGAGCATGTAGGTCATCGACGCGCCGTCGTAGAGATTTTCAACGGTGACGTTGCAGAAATCGTGGCCTTCATTCACCAAGGTGAGCAGCAAGCCGCCTCCTTCACGATGGTAGCGGCTGGCGAGCTGCAGGCTTGTCTTGCGCGACGAACCGTCGCCCTTGAAGCTGCGCACAAAACCGTTCGGCCCATACACGTGCCACTCGTAGGCAGCTTGCGCCGGCCATGCGGCGGCAAGCGATTTTTCCGCCTCGACGGTGTAGTACCACGGACCATCCGGCGCATGGCCGGAGCGCACGTGGAAGCACGCGCCCAAGCGGCCTTCATTCTGGAAATCGAGGTGGAATTGCCCGTTGTCCCAGCGGCCCATCGCCTGCAGGTCATACGGCGCAGGACGCAACGGTTTGCTGCCCTGCTCCTGTGTGGGAAGCATCTGGCTCACGGGTGGCGTGGGTGAATAATCGGGATGGCGCAGCTTGTCCGGCGGCGCGTACGCGTGCGTGCTCGGCAAAACCGGCTGTGCGCCATTGGATTTGGCAAAGTCGAATGCCGATGTGAGATCACCGCACACGGCGCGGCGCCACGGCGTGATATTGGGACTCTGCACGCCAAAGCGCTGCTCGATAAAACGAATGATCGAGGTGTGGTCGAACACCTCCGAACACACCCAGCCGCCCTTGCTCCACGGCGACACCACGATCATCGGCACGCGCGGCCCAAGGCCATACGGGCCGGCAGGATAAAGAACGTCGCCGGCAAACATTTCGTTCGCCGTCGACACGGTGGATTGCCCTTGCGTTGCCGCTGGCGGCGTGCACGGCGGCACCATGTGGTCGAAGAAGCCATCGTTTTCATCGTAGGTGATGAACAGCACGGTCTTGCTGAAGACGCCCGGATTGCTGGTCAGCGCATCCAGCACTTGCGAGATGTACCAGGCGCCATAGTTGGCCGGCCAGTTGGGATGTTCGGTGTACGCTTCGGGAGCGGCGATCCACGATACCTGCGGCAGCCTGTTGCCGAGCACGTCGCTGCGCAGTTCGTCGAACAAGCTGCCGCCAGCAGAAATGTTCGTACCGGTTCTGGCGCCCTGATAGAGCGGACTGCCCGGCTGGGCGTTGCGGTACTGGTTGAAATACAGCAGCGAGTTGTCGCCGTAGTTGCCGATATAGGCATCGTCGGTCCAACCCCAGGAACCGGCAGCATCCAGGCCAGTGCCGGCGTCCTGGTAGATCTTCCAGGAAATGCCTGCCTGCTGCAGCGCTTCCGGGTAGGTGGACCAGCCATAACCCGCTTCCGCATTGTCGATCACCGGACCGCCGCCGGCGCCGTCATTGCCGACCCAACCCGTCCACATGTAGTAGCGGTTCGGATCGGTCGGGCCCAGCACGGAACAGTGGTACGCATCGCAAACGGTGAAGGCATCGGCGAGCGCGTAGTGGAAGGGAATGTCCTCGCGCGTGAGGTACGCCATGGTGGTGGTGCCTTTGCTGGGCACCCATTGATCGTATTGGCCTGCGTTCCATGCCGCATGCGTGCTGGTCCAGTCATGGGCGAGATCTTCCAGGAACTGCAAGCCCAAGTCCGGCGCTGTGGGATGAAACGGCAGCACGTAGCCGGAGCCGTCCGGCTGGTGCCACACCGAGTTTCCAGAGCTGAGATTGACCGGCCGCGGATCGCCAAACCCGCGCACGCCTTTCAATGCGCCGAAGTAGTGATCAAAGGAGCGGTTCTCCTGCATCAGCACGACGATGTGCTCGACATCCTCGATCGTGCCTTTGCGGCGGCTGGCAGGAATCTCCAGTGCACGCGCGATGCTGAGAGGCAGCGCCGAAGCCAGCGTCGTGCTGCCCAGCAGTTGCAGGAATCGGCGGCGGTTCATCGAGGTCATGCTGCGTTCTCATTTCGCGCGTGAGTGACGCCGCGGGATGCTGGAGCGTCAAGGTTGCAGGCGTGCGACATTCGTAGGGCGGCTTCGGTAACTTGGCGAGAGGTCACACATATCAGCAAGCCGCAGTGAGGGCTTGCGAGTGAGCCATGGCATTTGCTCAAGCATCAACGACCGGCCAGGACTGCCTCAATCTCTTCCGGTTGCTTGGGCACGTCCACCGTCAGCACATCATGGCCGTCGCGTGTCACGGCTACGTCATCCTCGATGCGAATACCGATGCCACGCCACGCTTCCGGCACCGTCATGTCATCGGGCGCGATGTAGATGCCCGGCTCAACCGTCAGCACCATGCCCGGCTCCAGCATGCGCGGCTCGCCATCGACGCGGTAATCGCCCACGTCATGCACGTCCAGCCCCAGCCAGTGGCTGGTCTTGGCCGGGAAGAACCGCTTGTAGCTGCCTAGCATGATGGCTTCGGTGGCATCGCCTTTGATCAGCCCGAGTGCGCACAAGCCTTCGGTAATCACGTGCACCGCGACATCGTGCGCGGTGCTGTACGAACGGCCCGGCATCACCTCGTCGATCGCGGCCTCTTGCGCGGTAAGCACGATTTCGTAGAGCGCGCGCTGCTCGCGGCTGAAACGCCCGCTGATGGGAAAGCTGCGGCTGATGTCGGAGGCATAGCATTCCAATTCCGCACCGGCATCGATCAATAGCAGGTCGCCATTCTTCAGCACGGCACGATTGGCCTGGTAATGCATGGCACAGGCATTCACGCCGCCGGCAACGATGGGTGGAAAGGCGGCTACGGCGCCGCGGCTGCGCATCGTACGCAGGAGCTCGGCTTCCACCTCGTATTCATGCCGCCCGGCGCGGGCCATGGCCATGGCGGCAAGATGCGCCTCCACGGCGATGGCCGCCGATGCGCGCATCAGTTTCAACTCCGCTCGCGACTTGTACAGGCGCAAATCGTGCAGCAGATGGCCCAGGGCCACGAATTCCTTCGGCACCACGCCGCCGCCGCGCAACTGGCGCAAGCGGCGCATCCAGCCCAGCAACTGCGCATCGAATTGCGGCTCGCGGCCGAAGTGGCAGTAGACGCGCGCGCGCCCTTCGATCATGCCCGGCAGGATGTCGTCGATGTCGTCGATGGGGAACGCATCATCCATGCCGTAATCCGCGACGGCGCGCTCGGTACCAACGAACTCGCCATGCCAGCGCTCACGCTCCGCATCGCGCTCGCGGCAGAACAGCACGACCTCGCCGTGCTGGCGGCCGGGCAACAGCGCAAGTACCGCGTCAGGCTCAGGAAAACCGCACAAATAATGGAGATCCGAATCCTGGCGATAGGGCCATGCGGCATCGGCGTTGCGCATGCGCTCGGGCGCGGTGGCGATCAGCACCACCGCGTCTTCCCCGGCCATTTTCATCAGCTGGCGGCGGCGCCGCGCGAATTCCTCGGCAGCGATGTTCAATGCAGCGTGCCGCTGGAAGACGGGCTGGGAATATGGCATTCGGTGAACAGCAGCATGGCGCCCATGCGCACGAATTCGTGCACTTCGATCAGGGCATCCTCGTCTTCGTCTTCGCTGCCGAAATCCAGCGACGAGGACGCAATCGCCCCGAGATCGCTCAGGATCTCGCGGCCTTCGTCGGACAATCGCCCGTGCGCGCCGGGACCGCCCAAACCAAAACCGCTCAGAAAGCCACGGCACCAATCCACCAAGGCGTCGGCACGCTCCGGCAACGGGCGATCATCCGCGGGCAGCAAGGGTTCGAAGCCAAGTTCAGGGTCGGCCAGTTCTTGTTCGCTTTGGCGGGCCAGTTGATCCAGCGCGTCCTGGTCGTGTTCGGACACACTGTCGCTGCCGGCTTCGAGATGCAGGGCGCTCAGCACAGACCGCCTGCCAGGCCTGCCGTTGGACGCCAGCAAACCGCAAAGAGAACCATGTAACTCACTGGCGGGAATGGACAATCGCAAGTGCACAACAACATCGTCCAGTTCATCGTGACCGATGGGTGCGGGGGTGGCCATGGCGGTCTCCATTAACGTTCAAGCGGCAAGTTTAATGCACCGACATTTCCGGGCCATCCGGGCCACAGATTTCTTCCAGCGTCCTGATATAGTTCGCCGCATGACCACACCCGATGCCGCCCAGCACGAGCTTGCCGCCCTGAGCCAGCAGCTTGATCGGCTGCTCGACCACGTGCACCGCTTGAGCGAAGAAAACCGCAGCCTGCGCCACAGCCAGGAACAATTGGCGAACGAACGCGCAAGCCTGCTGGCACGCAACGAACAGGCGCGCAGCCGGGTCGAAGCCATGATTCAACGATTGAAGGCACTCGAGAGCAATGGCTGACGTCATCAGCATGTCCACCAACGAACCCGTTTCACTGCGCCTGATCGATCGCGAGTTCCTGATTGCCTGTCCGCCGGAAGAACGCGACGGCTTGCTGGAAGCGGCCAGCTTTCTCGACCGCAAGATGCGCGAATTGCGCACGCATGCCAAGACACCGGGTTTCGATCGCCTCGCCGTGCTGGCGGCGATCAGCATCACGCATGAATACCTGCAATTGCAGAAGCGTGCCGGCGATGCGACGCACACTGCGGCTGAACCTGGCATCTCCGAGGGATTGGCTGCGTTGCGCCGCAAGCTTGAAGCCGCACTCGACGCGCAACTAAAATAGCCCTCGGCGTTTTCTGCGGTGTGCGCCAGCACACTCTTACATATTGCCTTGTTCCTATATACGACCCGGGACGGTTACTTAAGGCTGTTGCGCATGTCCGCCGCGTGCGGAAAGCCTCGAGGCCTTAATTTCCCTCCCACCTGATCCCATTGGATCAAGGTCGTTTGGTGGGCAGCGGCATCGCGGTTTACGCCACCCCATTCCAACCCGGATGCCATCCCGATGGCATCCGGGCCGCCGGGCCCCTGAGGAGACGCGCGACGTGGACACCGCCGCACGACGTCGTGAACTACGCCAGCGCCTGGCCGAACGCCGCCGCGCCCTTTCTCCTCCCCAGCGCATCGGCGCCGCCCAAGGCCTGCGGCGCAGCCTTGAGCACCTGCCCGAATACCATACGGACAAGCGCGTCGCCGGCTACTGGGCGTGCGACGGCGAATTGCCGCTCAACCTGGTCATTCCGCCGCTCGCCACGCGTGGCCAACAGTTCCTGCTGCCCTTGATCGGCCAGGACAATCAGCTGCGCTTTGCCCCCTGGGCAGCCGGCGATCCGGTGCAGCCCAACCGCTTTGGGATTCCAGAGCCGGTGACGCCACACGAATGGTTCGCCCCGTTCCAGCTCGACCTGGTGTTCGTGCCGCTGCTTGCCTTTGATCGCCAGGGCAACCGCCTGGGCTACGGCGGCGGTTACTACGACCGCAGCTTCGCCTTTCTGAAGGATCAGCTGCGCCCGACCGAGCCGCTGCTGGTCGGCATCGCCTATGACTTCCAGGAACTGCCGCACATTGCGCCCGAGCGCTGGGACGTGTCGCTGGATTTCATTGCCACCGATCGCGAACTTATCGATTGCCGCGCGAATGCATCCGGAGACCAGAGCGCATGAAGTATTGGCTGATGAAATCCGAGCCGGACACTTTTTCCATCGACGACCTCAAGCGCAAGAAACGCGAAGCCTGGGACGGCGTGCGCAACTACCAGGCGCGCAATTTCATGCGCGACGACATGCGCGTGGGCGATGGCGTGTTTTTCTATCACTCCAATTGCGCCGAACCGGGCATTGCCGGCCTCGCGGAAGTCGCCAGCGATGCATACCCCGACCCTTCCCAGTTCGATCCCAAGAGCAAATACTTCGACCCTGCCAGCTCGCGCGACAACCCGCGCTGGATGCTGGTGGACGTGAAGTTCGTGAAGAAACTCCAGCGCACAATCACGCTGGACGAACTGAAGAACCATCCGAAGCTGGAAGGGATGACGCTGCTGCGCAAAGGCAATCGCCTGTCGGTCATGCCGGTGGATGCAGCGGAGTGGAAATACATCCTGGGCCTGGAATAACACCTCGCTTTTCACTCTTACAAGGGTCGCCCATTGCAGGTGCAACGCAGCATGCGAACCACCTGCGAATAAACGACCATGACGGTTTTCGCCCTCCAGGACCCACCATGAGTAACGAAGAAAAACGCCTAGCCGGCGAAGCCGCGATCAAATACGTCGAAGACGGCGCCATCGTCGGCGTCGGCACCGGTTCCA
The DNA here is from genome assembly GCF_036746095.1 of Dyella sp. Taxonomy (NCBI): domain Bacteria; kingdom Pseudomonadati; phylum Pseudomonadota; class Gammaproteobacteria; order Lysobacterales; family Rhodanobacteraceae; genus Dyella; species Dyella sp. The sequence continues at coordinate 42,098 of NZ_DAIOEU010000020.1, read as the reverse complement.
CCGTGGCCTTCTTCATCGATGCCCTGGCCCATATCAAGGACCGCATCCAGGGCGCGGTCTCCAGTTCCGAGCAATCCACTGCGCAACTGAAAAAACACGGCATCCCCGTATTCGACCTCAACGCCATCGGCCCGCTTACCTTGTACGTCGATGGCGCCGACGAATGCGATTTGCACAAGCGGCTGATCAAGGGCGGCGGCGCCGCGCTTACGCGCGAAAAAATCATCGCTGAAGCGGCCCATAAATTCGTCTGCATCATCGACTCCAGCAAGCGCGTCAACATCCTGGGCAAATTTCCGCTGCCGATCGAAGTCATCCCGATGGCGCGCAGCCTGGTCGGACGTGAAATCGTCAAGCGTGGCGGCAACCCGGTTTGGCGCGATGGTGTGGTCACCGATAACGGCAATTGGGTCATTGATGTGCACGGATGGCAGATTGCCGACCCGGTGGCGTTGGAGAGTGAACTCAATCAGATTCCTGGCATCGTCACCGTTGGACTGTTTGCACGCCGGCCGGCCGACGTCGTACTGATTGGCGATAAATTGATGTGATGGCTGCTAGCTGAAGGAAGTGCGTGAGTGAAGAAAGACGACGTTACACGCGATGTGGCACGCAATATCGAGCGCGCCGGCATTTATCAGATCATGCGTGCGCTGCCATGGCCGCTAAAGCTGTTGGCCATGGCAGCTGCTGTGGCTTATTTGTACTGGGCTGCGCATTGAGTTATTGCCCCACAGCGCCATAAAAAAAGCCCCGCCAACCGGCGGGGCTTTGTCTTCTGCAAGCGTTCCTGCTTACTTGTTGTTGCCCAACTTGTAGGTCGCTTCGATGAGGAACTCACGACCGTCAACGTCATAGTTCAAGGCGTTATACGGCTGACCCTCTGTACCGGGATAGCTACGATCGATAGGCGGCATCTTGTTGAAGACGTTGTCGATTTCGAATGTAAGCGCCAGGTTTTTGATCGGGCTGTAGCTGGCAGTAATGTTGTAGCGAATCCATGGCGCCAGCCTTCCCGCACCGGGGGTGTAGTAGTTATTGGCGATCGTGGCCAGGTAGTTGGGCGAAGCACCATCACGAATACCGTAGACCGTAACTCCCCAAGTCTCCATCGGCGACAGCCAGCTTACCGAACCATCCACCCTACTCTTGAACTCGGTGCTGTAATACGGTTCGCGCAACAAATTGATGAACGGGTCGTTCGGAAGCAGCTGCTGCCTGTGAGTCAGGATGTCACTCCACGACGTTCTCGCATTGATGCTTCCGTAAGCACCAATCGCATGGCTATAGCTTACTTCGGTAATAACGGAATTTAGATACTCACGCGCCACATTGACCTTCGGCGTGAGAATCTGGGTAATCGGAGCCAGCAGGCCTGCTCCCAGCGGCGTTCCCGAACGAATCACCTTCGACAACGCGTCCTGGCAACTGGGCGAGTTGATATCGAACAGACCCAGGCGGCAGTTGGCTTCGGTCTGCGCGAGGAAGTCGGAACTCTGTGCCTGGATTTCGTTACGGATGTTGTAGTGGTAGTAATCCGCCTTCAAGGCAAAGCCTTGGAACGGCGACAGCACGAAGCCCAAACTGAATGTTTTGGCGATGATCGGCTGCAGCTTCGGGTTACCCGACTGCTGGCCAAAAAATTGCTCGGCGCTGAGCTGCCCCGGACAGTTGGCGATATTGCCGCCGGTGTAACCCAGTTTTGCACAGTTGTAATAATCGACCACGCTGCTGTAATAACCGCTGGGCCCTTGAAATTCATCAGGTAACGTCGGGGCTTTGAACGCCGTACCGTACGTACCGCGCAGCAAGAGCAAATCGCCAAACGGGCGGAATTCAACCCCGATGTTGTAAGTCGGATGGCTCACGGAGCCGCCGGCGACGTTATAGCTGTCGTAACGACCGGAAAGGTCCACGGTCAGCATCTTGAACAGCGGTGCATTGAACTCGACCGTGGTCGCGTAGCGCGAGCGATGTCCCTCACCTGCTACGTCGGTAAAGTCATAAGTTTGTCCGCTGAGAATGCGCGGATCCGGGGAATAATCCCAGCCTTGGTTACCACCTTCGACCACCATCGCCAAGCCAGCATCGCCACCAGGCAAGGAGAACAACGATGCGTTGGTAATCTGACCGCGGAGCATGTTGTCCCACGTCTTGGCATACGTCTCGGTGTAACCGGTAAAACTGCGGAATGCAGCGTTGGAAACTGGCGAGAAGAATGCCTTGTAGTCAGGGTTGTAGCTTGGCAAACCGGCCCCGTACGGATCGAGTCCCTGATACGCGCCAAGTATGTTGCCGAAGTAGCTATTGATCTGATCGGTCCAGCGCTGGATGGTGCGCTGTTGCAGGTGATCTTCGGAATGATTGAACGTTACGTCGTAGGCCCAGTTCGATTGGCCAAAATTACCCTTTCCACCCAAGGTCAGCAGCCACGAATTCTCAACGTTGTTATCCATGATGTGCTGGTAGCCGCCTGCCTCCTCGGGGCTGAATGCGTGCTGCAGCAGAACGTAGTCATCCTGTCCCTTATCGTAGAAGATGGGGCTACTCCAGAACAGGAAGTTGGAGCCTGACGAGAATTTCTGCTGATCGTAGCTGTACAAAAAATTGCCGTACAACTGAAGATCATCATTTACGTCGTACGTCGCACGCGCGTAAAGATTTGCCGAATTGTCCTTGTTGTTCTCCGTATGGTAACCAGCGCTGTATTGCGAGCCGCAATAGTCGCCGTGATTCGAGCGCGTCTGAAGCTGTTCCGTACCACCGTACTGGCCAGCAACGGCTGAGCATCCAATCCCAGGATTCAACGCGTTCGGACTGTAGTAAGCATCCTCCAGCTTTGTTTCGCTCAACACCAGGTAATCGCGTGATGCTGTAGGGGGCGTGGTGCCTTGCGTGAAATACTGACGGGTCAGGCTGCGATCAAAACCCCAGATCGGCTCGATGCTTTCGACCTGGACGCCGGCCATGACGTTCAATTTGCCGAACGTAAAGCTATCGGCACCATAAAGGCGCCGATCGGCACCACCGCCGCCGGTATGCCAGCCGAAGCGCGCGTCAACGACGGGGGCATCCAGTTTTTTCTTCAGCACGATATTGATGACGCCCGCGATGGCGTCCGAACCGTAAATGGATGAATTGCCGCCCGGCAGGACGTCGATGTGATCGATCATCTCGATCGGAATACTGGTCAGGCTGTTGAATGCCTCGCTGCCGTTATAGAGCGCCGGGAAGTCGCCCATCGGCAGGCCATCGATCAGGTATTTGGTGTAACTGGGATCGAGGCCAAAGAAGCTGATTGTTTTTGCGCTCTGCGTGAAACCACCCGCATTGTTCGGTCCCTGCACGCTACCGGTTGCAAAGGTACCTGCCTGCAGCACATCAGCCACACTGGTAAAGCCGCGGTCCTTCATCTGCTGCGCCGTGATCGTAATGACCGGCTTGCTGGTTTCGATGGCCGTCTGCGGAATCAGCGAACCCGTAACGTTGACCACTTCCAGCTTCTTGGCCTTCTTGCTCGCGTCGTCCGCTGATGAGCCGGCTGTGGACTGGCTGTTGGACTGAGTGTCTTGTGGCGCATTGACGGCATCACCAGATTGCGTGTTGCTCGCGTAAGCGTTCGCGCAACCGAACGCCAAAGCAGCCACAACGGCTACAGCAAGTTTCGACTTCAACATTGAATTCCCCTAGCTCTAATCAAGTTGTACAGAAGACACCTCTTCCCCAGCGAAGAGGCACCACTTCCCCAAATGAAACGCACCCGACAGCCGTGGGCACGTGCTCGCACTCCCTATCTCTATCGTGACGTGTACCCGAGGGGCCTCCCCTAGCAGGTTCGTGCTGCAATCATGTTTACAAGAGATGTAAAACTTTCGCAAATGGCTTAGGGCATAAAGTGCCAGGAAATTTTCCAACGAGCACGCGTAGTTATGACTACTTATAAAAAATCATCGTTTTGCAAATTTGGAGGTAGGGATTTCTTCGCGCCGTCCGTCTTAGTTATGTTTGGCTGCGTATTGATGCTTCGTAGAACGAACAGGTCACCATCAAAAGAGCTTCTTGAATTGCTCAAGACGATAGTGTCCGGACGCCAGCTCAAAGCAGGTGTCGGCATCGCACGCACGCAAGTGGCGCACCCATGGCGACGTCGATAGCGGCCGTCCCGATTCGGCAATCGCCGCCGGCTTGGTTGCAGGCATGCGCACCTCAGCAGTGCTGCCAACGGGCACTTCTAGCGTCAGTTGCAGTTCGCCGTGTTCATGAGACCAGGACACGGCAGCACGACCATAGGGTGTCAAGGTATCCGCTTCGGCATGACCCAGCCATGCGGTAAGTGCAGGATGGATGCCGATGCGCTGCCACCCTGGCGCCAAAGGCCGTAGGCCTGCGACATCTGCGAACAACCAATCGTCGATGGTGCCGAGGAAGTAATGCCCGCGCGAGCGCGCGTCCAGTTTCCAGTGCTCCCACAGACTGGTGGCGCCGTTCGCGCGCCAATATCCCCAGCCGGGGAAACTCGTTTGCGTGGCGACGATCCATGCCAAATCGGCATGACCCGTGGCGGTAAGCACTGGCAGCAGCAGTTTGGTGCCTAGCGCGCCGGTATCCAGATGATCGCCGTGCGCATGCACTGCCTGCACCAGGGCATCGGCAACGCGCACACGCTGCGTTGCGGGTGCGAGATCAAAACCCAATGCAAGTAGCTGATGGGTTTGCCGAAGGCCGTCATCACCTTTGCCTCCATATTGGCCCTTCGCGGCATCAAAGAAACGATTGTTGAAGGCTTCACGCACGCGTATCGCCATCGCGGCGAAATGTTTCGCTTCATTGTCGTTACCAAGCACGCGCTCGATCTTCGCCATCGTATCGGCCATGCGATAAAGATAGGCGGTAGCGGCGATGTGCTTATCTTCAGGCGCGTTGCCGCCATCTGCTGGCGTGCTTGGACTAACCCAGTCGCCGAGTACCGTGTCGGCAATGCCAGCGGGCGAACGACCATATTCCAGGTCGACATAGTGCGCCATGCCTTCAACATGATCGGCCAGTACACGACGGTCACCACGCTGCCAGTACAGCGACCAGGGCACCAGCACGTAAGCCGCATGCCACGGCGGCGCGCGCACATCGCCCCAGCCAGGGTTGGGCGCGATCAGCAGCGGAACACCTTCCTTGTTGCGCGCATCGGCAATGTCCTGCACCCACTTGGATAGCAGGCTGCCGGCGCCCAAATCGCGCAGCATCATGTCTGCGCCAAGCATGCCGTCGCCCGTCCAGCCGTTCTTCTCATACATCGGCGTATCGGTCGGTATGCCGTAGAGATTATTGAGCATGGTGTTGATGGCGGCGGCATGAATCCAGTTGAGCAACGAATTGCTGCTATTGAAATGACCGATTGTCGGCACGTCCGAATGAATGACCTGAGCCGTCACCGCATCGAGCGATGGCACGGGACCGGGCCAGCCGTCGACTTGCACATAGCGAAACCCTTTCCAGGAAAAACGCGAATGCCAGCTTTCTATGCCGCGCCCGGCCAGCGTGACGTGATCGGTCTGCAAGCCGTGCTGAAAGTAGTGATGATCATCGCGATCATCAACGCTACCATCCGGCAGCAATTTTTCGCCGTAATGCAGAACCACCGTATCACCAGTGTGTCCTTGCACAGCAAGGGTGGCCCAACCGGCGATCACGCGTGGAAATGCGAATACGTAGCTATCGTCATGCAGTTTGGTGACCGCCATGGCATGCAAGGTCTGCACCATGCGCACAGGTGGTTCACGTTGCGCTTCAAGCACTCCTTTCGGCGCGGGCAGCACCGCTGCCGCGTTCCAATCACGGTCATCAAAAGCGACGGTATCGAAACCGGGTTGTGTACGACGTGCGTCATAAACCTCGCCGCCATATAGGTCGTCCAGCAAGGTCGGCCCGTCATGAACGCGCCACTCCGGCCCGGTACCTACGAACTCGCAGTGATCATCGGCGTAACACAGCTTCAACAGCGCACGTACGCGTGGCTCGCCATGCCATGGAGCCTTCTCCCAATGCCAGACGTTCGGATTCGTAAGCCCGTAGAAGCCACGCCCGAGTTCAATGCCGATGGCATTGGCCTGGCCGGATTGCAGCAGAGCCGTAACGTCGTGCGCGAGATACAGTACGCGCTTGTCGTAATTGGTGAAATCCGGCGACAGCACGGCATCGCTTGCAGGATGACCGTTGATCGACACATCCGCGTAACCACCGGCAGCAACATATAGCCGCGCTGATTCCAATCCTGCTTTTACGGCGAATACATGCCGCAACAATGGCGCAGCCAAACTGCCATCAGGTGGCTTGCCGATCCAGGCGGCGTGCGACCATTCCAGCCACGATGGGCCGGTTTCGAACCATGAGGTGGCACTAACGTCGCCTGCCGAAGTCTGCGCAATGACCTTCCAGTAGTAGCGCCTGGACGATGCCAGCGGCGGCCCTGCGTAGACGATATCGAATGAGGCCTTGCTGACAACTCGACCGCTGTCCCAGACATCCGGACGATCTTCCAATAGCGTTGCCAGGCTTCGCGCGACTTCGATACGGTAGGCCTCGGGCACCGTACCGCGCGGTGCATTCGTTACTGTCCAGGCAAAACGGGGCGCGGCAACGTCAATCGCCAGGGGCTGAGCCTGATGCTCGGTAGTGAGGTATTGCAGCTGTAAGACGCTCGCGGCATCCGCGGTAAAAATGCGCATGAACAGAGCTACGGCCAGAAGGTGGCGACGATAAGCGCGAGTGGCCCGCAACGCCAAGGTCAGCCATGGACGGACATGGACTTGTGGCAGTCCGAGCCTCCGCAAGGCTGTCACTCTCGCCACTCCGACTCGTGGAAAGCAGCATCGTATGCATATTCCAACGCACTGCCCTTCAAGGATGACACCAGCGCTCCCTGTCCGAAATCACTTGGCGCCTTTACCGGGCTTGCGAGGCGACGCGGCTTTTTTGGGCTTAGGTGCCGGTATGAGCGCAGCAGTCTCAAGGATCAATCGGCGAATGAGGTCAGAGTCATCCAGAAGCTCGTCGGCAACCGGATAGTCCTTGGCACCCGGGTAAGGAGGCCGCTGGGGAAGTTCTGGCGCCAGCTTCGTCGCAGCCGCAGATGGTTTGACGAAGAAGCTGTTGTCACAGGCGAAGGCGACCACCTTCCCGTCCACATACAGGGCGTACTCACCAAACATCTTCTTTTGCGTAAACCGATCGCCAAGCGCCAGCTGCTCGGTGACGTAGTCGACGAAATCCTGGTTGGTGGCCATGTCTGCGTGCAATCCCATACTTGAGCTAGGCTACTGACGGCGGGCGAATGCCGATCAAGTGTAGCGAGAGTCAGCAGCGCTTCGTATGCCGAACTGGAGACTAGGATTGTTCGCCCCATTCCTGGGGTTCACCCCTCCGCGCTACGCGATCTGGGGCCAGCGCTTATGCGCTGTCCAAATTTGTTCCCGACAACAAGTCGAACGTGGTTCGCGTCCTTGACCCTCCCAACAAAAAACAAAAAGCCCGCCACAGGGGCGGGCTTTTTGTTTTTGGCTGGGAGACTAGGATTCGAACCTAGATAAACGGAGTCAGAGTCCGTTGTCCTACCGTTAGACGATCTCCCAATACTCGTGCCGCACCGTGCGCTCTGACCTGATGCACCGGGCGGTTGAAGTGCTGCCTCTTGCGAGGATTAGCGCTTCGAGAACTGGGTAGCGCGACGTGCCTTGTGCAGGCCGACCTTCTTACGCTCGACTTCACGGGCGTCGCGGGTCACGAAGCCAGCCTTGCGCAGCTGGGACTTCAGGCTTTCGTCGTACTCGATCAGCGCGCGGGCGATACCGAGACGGATCGCGCCAGCTTGACCGGTGATACCACCACCGGCAACGGTGACCTTGATATCGAACTTGTCGGCGCTCTGCGTGAGTTCGAGCGGCTGGCGCACGATCATGCGCGAGGTTTCGCGGCCGAAGAAATCGTCCAGGCTCTTGCCGTTCACTTCGATCTGACCACTGCCCTTGCGCAGGAACACGCGTGCTGCGGAGGTCTTGCGGCGGCCGGTGCCGTAATTCTGCTGAATCGCCATGATGCTTCCTTAGATTTCCAGCGCCTTCGGCTGCTGGGCGGTATGCGGATGTTCGGCGCCGCCGTACACCTTGAGCTTGCGGTACATTGCGCGGCCCAGCGGGTTCTTCGGCAGCATGCCCTTGACGGCGATCTCGATGACGCGCTCGGGATAGGTAGCCAGCAGATCCTTCAGACTGGTGGTCTTGAGGTTGCCGACGTAGCCGGTGAAGCGGTGATACATCTTGTCGTCCAGCTTGGCACCGGTGACAGCCACCTTCTCGGCGTTGATCACGACGATGTAGTCGCCGGTATCGACGTGCGGGGTGAACTCGGGCTTGTGCTTGCCGCGCAGGCGGCGCGCGATCTCGGTCGAAAGACGACCGAGCGTCTTGTCCGTGGCATCAACCACGTACCAGTCGCGCTTGACGCTTTCCGGCTTGGCGCTGAACGTTTTCATTTCGGAATACCTGTCTGCCGCCAATAGGGCGGTAAGCGGAATCGGTGAATAAAGGCGCGAGATGATAGCGAGGCTTTCATCTATCGCGCAAGCCCACGAAGGGTTGCGAGTCGCGAATGATAGCATGAATGACATGCCTCTTGAGAACCCCCGCTTGCCGCTCGCCGTGCTGGCCGACCAGTGTGTGCAATGCGGACTTTGCCTGCCCGTATGCCCTACCTATGCCCTGGACGGCAATGAAGCCGAGTCGCCGCGCGGACGGATCGCGATCGCTGCGGCGCTGGCACGGGGGCAGGTCTCGGTGGGAGCCGATCTGCGCGAGCCGCTGGATCATTGCCTAGGGTGCCTGAGTTGCGAGCGGGTTTGTCCGGCAGGGGTCAAGTATGAGGAATTGCTGATGGAGACCCGGGCGTTGCTTGGGCCCGCCCCAGGGCGTCCTCGGGCTTTATTGGCTATGGTGAAGCGGCCGAGGTTGAATCGCTGGGCCCAACAGTTGATTCGCTGGACCGGCGCGCGATGGCTCAGGCGCGCGCTGCCGGATGCGTGGCGAGAAGCCCTGGCTTTGGCGCCAAGGAAGCACGTTGAGACCCATCGTACTTACGACAAGCCCAAGCACCCCCACCCCGGCCCTCCCCTACCAAGCAGGGGCGGGAGGAAAGCAGGCATTGTGGCGCTGTTTCCAGGTTGTGTGGCAAGCGTCTATGACGTGGAAGCCGAGCGCGCCGCAGAGACGCTTTTGGCGGCCGCAGGCTATCAGGTGATCCGGCTGCCGGCGTTCTGTTGCGGCGCACTGGATCTGCACGATGGCGCCGCTCGCGAAGCCGAAGCCGTTGCCGCGCATGTCCGGCAAGCCTGGGCAAATGCGAAAGCGGATCACCTGGTTACCGTCACGCCGGGCTGCCTGAGCGCATTGCGCAAGGCGCTGCCAGGGGCGCCTGTGGACGATCCCTACCCGCTACTCGCCGAACGCATCGATGCACTGGCCTTTCGTCCCTACCCCGGCCAACTTGCCCTGCACGTGCCATGCACCCAAGCCAACGTGGCACGCAGCGATGCAGCACTTATGAAGCTGCTACGCCGCATCCCCCAGTTGCAACTGAAGCGCCTGCCTGCCCCGCCTTATTGCTGTGGCGCTGCCGGCAGCCACGTGCTGCAGTTTCCAGACCGGGCCGCAGCATTGCGCGAACGGGTGTTGACTCGCATCACGACGCTGGATGTGCAAGGACTTCTGTCGTCCAATATCGGCTGCCGATTGCATCTGGCGGCCGGACTGGAAGAAACAACCCCAGACTTGCCAACCTTGCACCCGCTGACCCTGCTCGCGCAGCAATGGATACCGTCATGAACGTACGTACGCTCAGCCCGCTCGACCGCCTGTTTGCCGGCATTGAACGCGCATTGGAAACCGTAGCCGGCACACCGGAGGCGCATCGCCCCTCCCCGGCCCACCATGTGGCCGATGCCGAGCTTGACGACAAGGAACGCCGCCACGTCGCCGGCCTGATGCGCGTGAACCACACCGGCGAGGTTTGCGCCCAGGCGTTGTATGACGGACAGGCCGCGTTGGCGCGCCATGAAGAAAACCGCGTACATCTACACGATGCGGCGACCGAGGAAACCGATCACCTCGCCTGGTGTGCCGAACGCCTGCACGAACTGGATAGCCAGCCCAGCCTGCTCAATCCGCTGTGGTACGCGGGCAGCTACGCGATCGGCGCACTGGCTGCGCTGGCCGGTGACAAGGTCAGCCTGGGCTTTGTCGTGGAAACCGAAAAGCAGGTGGAAGCGCACCTGGCCGAACACATGGACAAGCTGCCAGCCCAGGACGAGCGCTCGCGTGCCGTGCTGAAACAGATGCAGGAGGAGGAGGTACGGCATGCGCAAAATGCGCGCGAGCGTGGCGGCATCACGCTGCCGTTTCCGCTTCCACAGATGATGCATGCGACGTCGTTGGTGATGAAGACAGTTGCTTACCGGGTTTGACCACACAGCGCATCTTGTGCGGTCGTCATTCCCGCGAAAGTGCATTGCTGTCCAGGGAAAATGAAGTTCTTCAGAAATGCGCGGGCATAGCACCCGGCATCAAAAAATTTCCATGGAAATTCAGTGCCATCAACTCGTCATTCCAGCGAAAGCTGGAATCCAGTGCCTTTGCAGATTTTCAAGTCGCTGGATTCCAGCTTTCGCTGGAATGACGTCGTTTTAGCTTTCCCGCAAGAACGGCGAAAAATTTCTCCGGACAGCGGTGCGCGAAAGCGGGAATGCATTCAAAAAAAACCCGCCTTTCGGCGGGTTTTTTTCGTCACATCAGATTACGCCCGTGGAACAACTCCTCGATTTCCCGGCGCAACAACTGCTCGATCTTCTGCCGCTCCTTGAACGACAGATCATCCGCATGCGCCTCGAACAGATAGGTATCGAGGTCGAAATCCTTGATGTGCATCTTCGTGTGGAAGATGTTTTCCTGATACACGTTCACGTCGAACATCTCGTACTTCTGGCGAATGTGCCGTGCCAGGTAATCCTGCACCGAGTTGATCTTGTGATCGATGAAGTGCTTTTTGCCCTTCACGTCGCGGGTGAAGCCGCGCACGCGGTAGTCGCACACCACGATGTCCGACTCAAAACTGTCGATCAGGTAGTTCAGTGCCTTCAGCGGCGAAATCACGCCGCAGGTCGCCACGTCGATATCCGCGCGGAAGGTGGCAATGCCGTTATGGGGATGCGTTTCCGGATAGGTATGGACGGTGATGTGGCTCTTGTCCATATGCGCCACCACGGCATCCGAAATGGTGTCGCGGCCAAGCTTCTCCACCACCGGCTCTTCGGAAATGAGGATGGTGACGGAGGCACCCTGCGGGTCGTAGTCCTGGCGCGCCACGTTGAGGATGTTCGCGCCAATGATCTCGGCCACGTCGGTCAAAATCTGCGTGAGTCGATCGGCGTCGTACTGCTCATCGATGTACTCGATATAGCGCTGGCGCTGGTCTTCCGACACCGCATAGCAGATGTCGTAGATATTGAAGCTCAGGGCCTTGGTAAGGTTGTTGAAGCCCTGCAGGCGCAGGCGCGGGAGGGGTTTCACCACGGCGACACTCCATGGCCGGGTCACGGCCGACAGGTGAGGCGGGTTAGCTACAAGGGTCCCCGCTGATTGAAAAAGCGTGCTGGACCCTTATCCTGCACGCCCCTTGTGTACGGACGATGGCAATGAGGCTGCTGTCCTCCGGAAGACTGCGAAGTATGCGACAAATTGGAGAAAAACAGAACCGGTTTTTCCGCAGTGCAGCGTGCCCGGCCTGACGACCGGCGCATGGGAGATCAATCTCGCAGGGGGTACATGCCGGCGATCACGCCGCCTTTGCGATGTGCCACAGATCATCCCTCTGCTTCACATGTCTTTGCCATAATGCGAAAGTCGCAGGGGATGCGCATGGATTTAAGACCACGTCGCGGGATGGGCGTCCATTGAGATCAACTCAGCTGGGGAAAACTTCTGTGGTGCAACTGAAATACCAGTTACAACAGGCCTTCGAACGTTCACAGGCGCCCCTCGGCTTTGCGCCCGACCCGGCCTCCATGGAGCGTTTCCTTGGGCTCTGCCACCGCCGCCGCTACCCGGGCAAAACCGCCATCATCCGCCCCGGCGACCCTGCCAACACGCTTTACTACGTCATCGAAGGCTCGCTGGCCGTATGCACGGAAGACGAGCAAGGGCGCGAACTGATCCTCGCGTACATCAGCCGTGGCCAGTTCATCGGCGAGATGGGCCTGTTCGTGGAACAGGCCCAACGCGAGTCGATGGTGCGCACCCGCACTGCCTGCGAGATGGCCGAAATCAGCTACGAGCGCCTGTTCCAGCTGATGGAAGGCCCGCTGCGCGAGGAGTGCCCGAAGATCCTGTTCGCGATCGGCGCCCAGCTTACGCATCGCCTGCTGCGCACCTCGCGCCAGGTGAGCCGCATGGCCTTCATGGACGTCACCAACCGCATCTCCCGCACCCTGCTGGATTTGTGCCAGGAGCCGGATGCCATGAGCCATCCCGAAGGCACCCAGATCCGCATTTCGCGCCAGGAAGTCAGCCGCATCGTGGGCTGCTCGCGCGAGATGGTGGGCCGCGTGCTCAAGCAGCTCGAGGAACAGGGGATGATCGACGTGTCCGGCAAGACGATCGTGGTGCGCGGTACGCGTTGAGTTCCATGCCGTCGCCCCGGCGAATGCCGGGGCTTAGCGCATGGTGCCGCCGGTTCGAAGCCGCTCGATGCCTTGACGGCAGATCAAGCTGATTTCGCTTCCCTGGGCGCTTGGTAAACCATGTACACATCTGCCCGCTCGTAATGCGAACCGGGCCGTATCGACGGTTGCCGCACAAAGCCAGCTTTCTCGTACATGCGCAGCGCCGGCTTGAGGCTGCTGTTGGATTCCAGGAATAGCGTATGGCCGCCGCGCCGATGAAATTCGGCAATGCATGCGTCCAGCAGGCGTTTGCCGGCGCCCAGGCCACGGAAGGTTTCGTCCACGCCCATCTTGGTCAGCTCGAACACGCCCGGCGATTCCTGCAACAAGGCGCAAGTGCCAATGATCTCCTCGCCCAGCCTCGCGAAGAAAATCGTGCCGCCCGGCTGCAAGATGTATCGCTCGGGGTCGCTCAGCACGGCACGGTCAATGTCTTCGATCCGAAAATGGCGCTCCAGCCATTGCGCGTTCAAGCGATGGAAATGCTCACGCAAGGCCGGTGCGTAAGGCAGGATTTCCAGCGGCGCGGCCTTGATCGCGGCATGCTCGGCCAGGATCGCCTGCGTGACTGGCCGCTCCTGCAAGGCCTGTTCGCAGGCGGCAATGGCGTCCAGCAATCGCATGGCATGTTCTTCCAGCGAACGGGTGACGCCACGGCGCACGGCACACCAGATCGGGCCAAGCCCAGCCAGGGATACATGCGCCTTGTCGGTAAGCACCAGCACGGTGCGGCGGCCATCGGCCGGATCTTTCCGCCGTCGCACCATCCCTGCGCGCACCAGCTTGTCGGTGAGCTGGCTGACGGCCGAGTGGGTCTGGCCGATGGCATCGGCCACTTCCGTCACGGAGCTGGGTCCGGTGTCCCACAAATAGCGCAAGACAGGTAGCCAGCGGGACTCGATACTGGCGCCAAGCGTCTGGTAGACCTCATCGGCCGCGCCGTAGAAGTGGTCGCTAAGGGCTTTCAATCGACTGCCGAGCGCCAGCTTGCCCAGGGACGTCAGGTACATGGAACATGCCTATAGGACAGATACGTAAGCACTAACGTATCTCCATCGGCCCGCGCCTCCAAGCCCCCTCCCCTCAGTACCAGGCCACCCGAGTCACCGCCCTGCCCAGCGTCTTCTCCACCCGCTTGCATAGCTTGGGCGTGCCATTGACCAGCACCGCTTCGCCGGCCTGTTTGAGCATCGCCAGATCATGCATGGAGTCGCCATAGGCCACGTGCCATTTTTGGACGCCCACGGCAGTAACGCTTTGCACCTTGCGCCAGCCCACGTTGTGCAATTGCACGCGCATACCCGACCAGCCAGGCTTGAGCTGCGATCCAATGACGGTCAGGTCATGCAGCCCCAGTCCTGACAAAAGGCGCGTGGCGAGCAGTTGCTCGCAGCCGGTCACGACAATCACCTCATCTCCATTCGCCAGATGACGACGCAACGCCTGCACGCCGTCACGGCAAAACTGACGCGGGCGACGCACCAGCTGATCGGCAAACGCCTCGACTGCCTGCTGATAGCGCACCGGCCCGATGCCGCAAAGCGCTACATGCACAAGAGTGCGCAAACCCCACCAGCGCGACACCAACATGCACGGCAGCCACCATGGCAGCGTCAGCAGCACCAGCAGCTTGCGCAACCAGGAATATTGGTAACGATGCCGCATGAACATCGCAAATGAGTCGCCTTGAAACAAGACGCCATCAAAATCGAACAGCACCGTGCGCGACGCATTAGCACCGCCACCAGTATCTGCGGGCACGTGAGTTGTTTCCCCTGCAAACATGATCAGTGCGTATTGAACAGCCGTTTCAATTCCTGCCCGGGATCGGCGGCGCGCATGAACGCTTCGCCGACCAGGAATGCGTTGATACCCGCGTCGCGCAAAAGCGCCACGTCCTTGGGTGTGTGAATACCTGATTCGGCGACCAGGATGCGGTCGTACTCCATCAGTTGTTGCAGCTCGAGCGTGGTGTCGAGCGTGGTTTCGAAGGTGCGCAGATTGCGGTTGTTGACGCCGATCAGCGGCACCGGCACGGCCTGCGCGCGTTCCAGTTCCTCGGCATCGTGTACCTCGCACAACACATCCAGATCAAGTTCGGCCGCCAGCAGGGACAGCTCCAGCAGATCCGCATCGCCCAGCGCCGCCACGATCAGCAGGATGCAATCGGCACCGATGGCACGCGCCTCGTACACCTGGTACGGATCGATCACGAAATCCTTGCGCAATACCGGCAACGAACAGGCGGCGCGCGCCTGCTGCAGGAAATCCTCGCTGCCCTGGAAGAAATCCTTGTCCGTCAACACGGACAGGCATGCCGCACCACCAAGCTCATAGCTGCGCGCAATCGCCACCGGATCGAAGTCGGGACGAATGACGCCTTTGCTGGGGCTGGCCTTCTTCACTTCAGCGATAACTGCCGAGTCGCCCGCGGCGATCTTCGCTTCGATGGCTGCTGCAAAGCCGCGCGTATCGGGCATGTCCGCCACGCGTGCGGACAATTCTTTCAGCGGCAACTTGGCGCTGCGCTCGGCGAGTTCTTCCGCCTTACGGGCGAGGATGCGTTGAAGAATGTCGGTCATGGGATTCTGATCGGCACGTGTGGGGGGAACCTAAGAAAACGGCAAAGCCGCGTCCGGGTCAACTCTGCGCCAATCGCCGGGTGGTTGCCACGAACGCGTCCATTTTGGCACGTGCCGCGCCACTGGCGATGGTAGCCCGGGCCAGTTCGATGCCGCTGGCAATGCTTTTGACCACGCCGGCGGTGTACAGCGCGGCGCCGGCATTCAGGCAGACGATGTCGTGCGGCACCCCATGGTGGTTTCCGAGGGCATCCAGCAGCATCGCCTTGGATTCCTCGGCATTTTCCACCCGCAGGTTGCGGCTGGAGGCCATGGCCAGTCCAAAGTCTTCCGGCTCCACTTCGTACTCGTGCACTTCGCCGTCGCGCAGTTCGCCGACCAAGGTGGCAGCGCCCAGCGAAATCTCGTCCATGCCGTCGCGGCCCCACACCACCATGGCGTGCTCTGCGCCCAGGGCCTGCAGGGCACGTACCTGGATACCGACAAGATCCGGGTGAAAAACCCCCATCAGGATGTTTGGCGCGCCGGCAGGATTGGTAAGCGGCCCCAGGATATTGAACAAGGTGCGCACGCCCATTTCCTTGCGCACCGGAGCCACCATTTTCATCGCCGGATGATGATTGGGCGCGAACATGAAACCGATGTCCGTCTCGACCATGCACCGCGCTACCTGCGCCGGCGGAAGATCGATACGCGCACCGAGCGCCTCCAGCACATCGGCGCTACCCGATTTCGACGACACGCTGCGCCCGCCGTGCTTGGCAATGCGCGCACCGGCGGCGGCGGCCACAAACATCGCCGCGGTGGAAATATTGAAGCTCGATGCCCCATCGCCACCGGTGCCAACGATGTCCAGGAAATGGGGGTGCGGCGGCACTTCCACCTTCGCCGAAAGTTCCCGCATCACGCTCGCCGCGCCGGTGATTTCGCCCACTGTTTCCTTCTTGACGCGCAAGCCGGTGATGATCGCGGCGGTCATCAGCGGGCTCACCTCGCCGCTCATGATCTGGCGCATCAGCGCGATCATTTCATCGTGAAAAATCTCGCGGTGCTCGATCGTCCGCTGCAGCGCTTCCTGCGGCGTAATGGTGATGGCCCGGCTCGCCGTCATGCGGCGAGCTTTTGCAGCGGCAAACCCAGGAAATTCCGCAGCAGGTCATGGCCGTACTGGGTAAGGATCGACTCGGGATGGAACTGCACGCCCTCGACCTGCAGGGTCTTGTGGCGCAGGCCCATGATTTCGTCGATCGAGCCATCGGGGTTTTCCGTCCAGGCGGTGACTTCCAGGCACTCCGGCAGCGATACCTGCTCGACCACCAGCGAGTGGTAGCGCGTAGCCTCGAACGGATCGGGCAAGCCGGCAAACACGCCCTTGCCCAGATGGCGCACCGGCGAGGTCTTGCCATGCATGATCTGCTTGGCACGAACCACCTTGCCACCGAACGCCTGGCCGATGGCCTGGTGTCCCAGGCACACGCCAAACACGGGAATCTCGCCGCTCAGTTCGCGCAGCACTGCCAGCGAAACACCGGCATCGTCCGGCGTGCCTGGGCCGGGCGAAATCATGATGTGCGAGGGCTTCAATGCGCGAATGCCAGCCACGTCCAGCGCATCGTTGCGCACCACCCTCACCTCCTGTCCCAACTCGCCGAGATATTGCACGAGGTTGAAGGTGAAGCTGTCGTAGTTGTCGATCATCAGCAGCATGGCTGGAAATTCCTGGACGGCCGCGATGCCGCACTGCGGCAAGGATGCTCATTGTGCGCGATGGGATTCGCCGCCGTCATCTGTCGTGTCGGCATTCGTACATGGCTAATGGTTATGTCTGCCGGGACTGCCATAACGGCTACTTAAAATACCAGGCAAATCAAAATCTAAGGACTCACCAGCACGTGCCGGGTGTAACTTTCCACCACCAGACTGAAAGGCTGATTGTCGCCGGTGTACAGCACCGCACGGTGCTGGAGCACGTGATCCGGAATGGCTAGCGGCTGGCTGCTTGAAGGCGGCAAAGCCTTGCCACTGTCCCAACCGGCGGGCAGCGGCGACCAGAGCAAATCCGCAGAGAGTGTCTCGCGGCGGAAGTGCAGCGACTTCACCACCTTGCCGAACGGCACGTCCGAAGTATCCAGTTGATGGTTCATGTCGGCGGTAAGGCGCGCAGGCACGTACCAGTTGTCAGCATCCGACAACACCACGTCGCCACAGCTCAACGCCACGCGCCGGTAGCGCACGGGTTCGTTCGGACCGATGCCAAGCAAGCTGCGCGCGCCTTCAGGAAGCGGCTTGTCATCGCCATGCACACGATGCGCGACAACCTTCGCCTCCGGCGACAAATGATGCGCGGCGCACCACTGTTCCAACGTCAGCGTGGCGCTTGGATGGCTGAGCAATTGCGCATTCAAGGTTTGCAATTGAGCCAATGCTTGCGTGCGGCTCAACAAGGTATCCGGCCAATTGGATGAGGGTTCCCGCGCCAGCAAAGGCGATGCGCACGTCAGCATGATGGACACGACGAGATAGCCAAAATCACGAGTGATGTTTCGCATGTCTCACAATCCTTTCGCCGCTTGCGCCACGGCACGGAATAACGCACGCCCTTTGTTCATCGTTTCCTCCCACTCTGATGCCGGATCGGAGTCGTACACGATGCCCGCGCCGGCCTGCACATGTAGACGGCCGCCCTGGATCACGGCGGTACGGATGGCGATGGCGGTGTCTGCATCGCCCCACCAGCCGATCCAGCCGATGGCGCCGGCGTAGATGTTGCGCTTGTAGGGTTCGAGTTCCTGGATGATTTCGATGGCGCGAATTTTTGGCGCGCCACTGAGCGTGCCGGCCGGGAAGGTGGCCTTGAGCACGTCCATGTAGCTGACGTCGGGCTTCAAGGTGCCCTGCACTTGCGACACGATGTGCATGACGTGCGAGTAGCGTTCGACCACGAAGGATTCGCTGACCTCGACCGTTCCCGTGTCACTGATGCGGCCGATGTCGTTGCGTCCCAGGTCGATCAGCATCACGTGCTCGGCGCGCTCCTTAGGGTCGGCCAACAATTCCGCTTCAAGTGCACGATCTTCTTCGTCCGTTGCGCCGCGCTTGCGCGTACCGGCGAGCGGACGGACCACCACTTTGCCGTCCTTCATGCGCGCCAGGATTTCTGGCGACGAACCGACGATCTGCGTATCGCCCAGGTCGACGAAATACATGTACGGCGACGGGTTCATCGCCCGCAACGCGCGGTACACATCCACCGGGCGCGCATTGAAGCCGACGCTCAGACGCTGTGAAGGCACGACTTGAAAAATGTCGCCGGCGCGGATGTATTCCTTCGCGCGCTCCACCATCGCCTCGAATTCTTCGCGCGTGAAGGAGGATTTGAAATCGCTTTCGTTGAGCGCCGTCGATTGCGTCAGTTGCGGATAGGCGGCGCCGCCCTGGCGCAAGCGATGCGTCAGCGCATCGAGCCGGCGCTGTGCGTGTGCATAGGCCTGCGGCTGCGAGGGGTCGGCGTGCACGATCAGGTACAGGCGGCCCTTGAGGTTGTCGAACACGGCCACTTCCTCGGCCAGCATCAGCAACACATCCGGTGTGCCGAGTTCGTCGGGGCGATCCCATTGCGCCAGTTTCGGCTCGATGTAGCCGACGGTCTCGAAGCCGAAGTAGCCCACCAGTCCGCCGCTGAATGCCGGCAGCTGTGGCAAGCGCGGCACGTGATAGTGCTGGCGCAGCTGCTCGATCTCCCCGAGCGGGTCGTCCAGGTGGCGGCGCTCGATGATCTCGCCGGCATCTTCCACTTCCAGCTCGTGCCCGCGCAGGCGATACACGCGCTTTGCCGGCAGGCCGATGATCGAGTAACGCCCCCAGGTGGCGCCGCCTTCCACCGATTCGAACAGGAAGGTGTAGGGGCCATCGGCCAGCTTCAGGTAGACCGACAGCGGGGTATCCAGATCGGAAAACACCTCGCGCACCAGCGGGATGCGGGTATGGCCTTGCGCGGCGAGCGCGTCGAATTCGTCGCGGGAAATCACGTGCGGGAAGTCCGTGAAACGCAGAAAGGGCAGATTGTATAGGGTGGCGGTTGCTTTTCTCTCCTTTTCTTGAGGGAGAGGATGGCGCTGAGGGGCATGCATGCGATGGGCTCCCGCGTCGCCCGGTAAATGGACGGCCATTTCAGCAAGGTCATCGTGAAGTTTTAGCCGAGGTTGTCCGCTGGGCTGGGCAAATCGGCAGCCGCCGCGGCGAGGGTTTTGGTCAACCGGCGAGGCGCTGCCTGGGCATGCCATACAAGCGCAGGCTGAAAGCCACGCCGCTGCCGTCTTCGAGATTCCGCGCCGAGGCCACGCCGCCATGGCGCTCCGCCACCAGCCGCACCACGTACAAACCGAGGCCCAGATGCGGAGCATCTCCCGGCGTGGCCTTGTCGCGCAGGCTGACCAGCGAATCGAACAGCCTTCCCTGCATGGCCGCGGGCAACGGCGGCCCCTGGTTGGCCAGTTCGATCTCCGCACCACCATCGACCGGACGAAGGCTCAGTCGCAGCCAGCCATCGGCGGGGGTGAACGAGAGCGCGTTATCGAACAGTTTGTCCAGCGCCTGGGCGATCAGCTCGGGAGCACCATGCAAGTGGACCGGCTGATCCGGCAGCACGCATTCCAAGGGCCGCGAGCCGGCCAAGGGCCGGTAGGCATCGGCGCAACCGGCTACCACGTCCACCAGGTCGACGTCTTCGGGCTCGGCGGCCGCAATGGCGCGCTCCATCCGGCTGGCTTCGCTCATGGCGCGCACCAGCGTGCCGAGGCGCGCCACGCCGTCACGCGCGCGTGCCAGGTAGGGTTGTGCTTCGTTGGAGAGCTTGGCGTGTTCGAGGTTGTCCAGGGAGGACTTAACGATGGCCAGCGGCGTATTGAGTTCGTGCGAAAGTTTCGACGCCAGCGTGCGCAGGTAATCGGTATAGCCGCCGACGGCTTCGAACAATTTCTGGAAGCTGCGTGCCAGGTCGCCGATTTCGTCTTCTGATTCGGCCATGGGGAAATGGCTTTGGATCATTTGGCCATCCAGACGGCCGTCATTGACTTGCGCGCGTTCTACCGCATCACGCAAACGACCCAGGCGCAGACTGAGCCGCGTGGCGAAGAACAGCAGGATGGCGCCGGCGATCAGCATCACGCTGAAACTGGTCAGCAGCAGGCTCAGGAAGGCACGATTGGCCAGCAAGGGCACGGCGCGGCTGGCCTGTTCGAGCAACAGCACGCCCACCACGGTCTGGCCACGCTCCACCGGCACCGCCGTCGCCAACACGACGCTGTCGCGCTGCTCGCCCTGGCGCCATACGGTGGTCGCGTGGCCATCGCGGGCATTTTTCACTTCAGGCAGGTCGAGGCGTGGGGCGTCGCTGGTCCAGGCTTGGGCTTGCTCCAGCGGGTTGGCGAGCAACCAGTGATAGATCACCGACGACCACCAACTCGGCTGCGGGCCGGACGTTTTCAGGCGACCACTTTGTGCAAGCAACCAACCCTGCGGCGTAACGAGCCGCGTGCGCGTTTCATCGGGCGACAGTTGCGCCAGTTCTTGCGACAGTTCTTGCGAATAACGCCACAACGGACGCACATCCACCGCGAGCGGATCGCCACCATCGGCCGCGGTGTAAATACCTACCCCCAGCGCACTCAAGCCAAGGCCGCGCGGCAGATGCAGTTCGACGTGGTAGCCGCTGCCATCTTCCTGCCATTGCCCGATGATCCGATCCGGTAGATCGCCGGCGGGCGGATCGAGCGTCAGCGCCGTAAAGGCACCCGGTGCGGCACTGGCAATGAGATAACGCCGATGCTGATCGCCCTGCACCAGATCGAGCAGGACGTGGTCGGCCGAGAGCGCATTGACGTCGCCCGCATCGGCTCGCGTGCGGGTTCCTGCCCGTACGTCGATATAGAAGTAGAAACCGTTGTCGTCCTCCGCCAGCAGCAGCTTGTTCTGCTTGCCGAGCGATTGGCTCCACGGCGTCATCGGCGCCCAGTCGTCGCCATAGCCGTCGACGACGATGGGGTTCACCGCCTGCTGCACGTACCAGCCCTTGCCCGGCTGCGGCAACGGCATGTCGGTGACTGCGAGACTGCGCGCCACGGCGGTGGCCGTCGCGGTAAGGGCCTGCTCCTGCCCCTGGCGCAGCAGCGTTTCCATCTGGCGCACGTACAACCATCCTGCGATCGGCAAGGCGAGCGTGCAGAGGGCAACCAGCAGAAGTTGTTGGCGCAGGCTCATTGCTTGAACGCGGTTACGGTTTCGCCGCAGGCGTATTGGACGGCTTGGGCTTCGAAACGTAGACCATGTAGACGGAATCCCGCACCACCTGCTTGAAGGCATCGATCAACGCCTGCCGATCCGGATCCGTCGCGCTGACCGTCATCGACCAGCTGTAGCGAATGCCACTCTTCTTGCCGGGATCGCAGAACACCACCACATCGTCGATGTGGTCGGAACCTTGATAGAGCACGCCCTGGCAAGCGATGGCGCGCGGGTTCGCCAGCGGGAATGCGTTGGCTTTGCCGTGCGCATCGGATTGCAGGTAATGCTGGCGATCATCCTGCAACTCCGCATCGAGCGTAGGCAATTTGGCCGGCCAGACGTTGAGCACCATCACGCGCTCCGGCCTGCCCGTCCAGGCGCCTCGATACAGCACCAGGCTGGCGCCGATGGTGGCGGCGTAGGTGCAGCAATCGTTGTTCCACCCGGAGGGGAGCAAAGTCATGATCGACCATCCTGATGCGGTCTCTCCTGCTTTGCCATACACCATCACGCTCGCATCCTTGGCGCATGCAAGTGTGGACAATCCACCCAGCAGCAAAACCAGCCACAAACGCCGCATCACGGACGCCACCGGTAGCCGACGCCATGCACGGTTTCGATGGCATCGAACTCCGGCGCTACCGCAATGAACTTCTTGCGGATGCGCTTGATGTGCGAGGTGATGGTGGCGTCGTCCACCACCAACTCCGCCTCGCGCATCAGTTGGTCGCGGTTTTTCACGTGGCCGGGAAAGCGCACCAAGGTATGCACCATCCAGAACTCGGTCACCGTGAGCGGCACTTCCACGTCATTCCAGGTGACGCGCATGCGCTCGGATTCCAGCTTGAGCGGACCATGCCCGATCACGGTCTCGCTCGAAGCCGGCGCCTTCAGCGATTCGATGCGGCGGAACAAGGCAGCGATACGGGCCGCCAGTTGATGCAGGCTGGTGTCCTTGCTGAGGTAATCGTCGGCGCCCAGGCGCAATCCGGAGATCACATCGAAATCCGAATCGCGCGCGGTGAGGAAGATGATCGGCAAGGTGGCCGATTTCGCGCGCAGCTCGCGGCAAAGGTCGAAGCCGCCTTCCGGTTCGTCGCCCAGTCCGATGTCGATGATCACCAGCTCCGGCAGCCGGATGGCGAAGGCGTTGGAAGCCTCCTGCCGGGAGCCGTAGCCGCGCGTGTCGTAACCGAAGCGGTTCAGCGCTTCGACGTAGTTGGCGCGAATAAGGGGTTCGTCTTCGACGATGGCGATGCTGCGTCCCATATGGATTCCTCGTGAGAATGAGCCTGCTTGATGTCTCTGCGTAGCTCGCCTGGCCCCTTGGAGAGCGTTGTCAGGTGGTCGCGCGTGGCGCAGTGCCAGACGGGCAGTCTGGTCAAGCCGCGCGCGGCCGCATGGTGCTACTCAGGGACTCGCCGCGCTGCGCAGAGACATCAAGCAAGCTCTTGGGCGCAGGGTGCTATGTCGGGCGTTACTTGCGCAAGCCGGGCATGCGGCTTGCCCGCGTTCTGCCATATTCCATCGCCCCTGCGCCCTTGAGGCGCCGGCCGCCGCGCCCTGGCTGGGTGTTTGATATCTCCAACGCCACGCAATGAGCCATACCCATGCGCGCCGATCCTTCCATTGATCCGAATGCCGAACTTCGTACCTTCGAACCGCTACGCGTGGTGCTGGCCCTGGGCTCGCTACTGCTGGCGGTCCTGATCAGTCTGTATTGATTGCCTGTGACGTAAAGCTGCCGTGGAAGGCATGGGCGCGGCCGGTGCGCCAAGGATGGGTACCGGTCGCGCCACCCGGCGGGGGAATGCCCTGCAGTCGCAAAACCTATCCACCGTTTCCCGGTCAATGCTGTTCCTCTGGCGTTCCTTCCCCTTCCTCTCCGGAGGGGATTTTTTTGGGCGGAAAATTTTTACCCATGGCGGGAACCATTCGAGGGGAGCCGTGTCCGACTACATGGCAGGCGCATAGTCCATTGCCGTGGAACTCGCCGAGGTCTGGTAGACGGCCGAGCCTCCCGTCCTTCAGACCGCGTGCAGGCCGCAACTGCCGATGGTGTCTCCTCTAGCGTCATTTCGACGCCCCTCCAGCCCGGCGCAGACTTCCCCCTGTGCCGGGTTTCTCTTTTTCTAAGGGTCGAATCAGCCGATCACGGCGCGCATCTTGGCGATCACGGCGGCGTAATCATGGGCGCCGAAGATGGCCGAGCCGGCCACGAAGGTATCGGCACCGGCTGCCGCAATCTCGCCGATGTTGTCCGCGGTGACGCCACCATCGATTTCCAGGCGGATCGAGCGCCCGCTCTCGTCGATCAGGCGGCGCACGCGGCGCAGTTTCTCAAGCGCTTCGGGGATGAATTTCTGGCCGCCGAAACCCGGATTCACCGACATGATCAGCACGAGATCGAGCTTGTCGAGCACGTGATCGAGCCAGTTCAGCGGCGTGGCGGGATTGAACACCAACCCTGCCTGGCAGCCAGCATCCTTGATCATGCCGATGGTGCGATCCACATGCTCGGAGGCCTCGGGATGGAAGCTGATCAGGCTGGCGCCCGCTTTGGCGAAATCCGGCGCGATGCGATCGACCGGCTTCACCATCAGGTGCACGTCGATCGGCTTGATGATGCCGTAATCGCGCAACGCCTTGAGCACCATCGGTCCCATGGTGAGGTTGGGCACGTAGTGGTTGTCCATCACGTCGAAATGCACCCAGTCGCCGCCGGCAGTCAGCACATTGGCGGTGTCTTCGCCCAATCGCGCGAAGTCGGCGGACAGGATGGAAGGAGCAATGACGGGGGACTGTTTCATAGCGGGAATAGGCATTAAGGGAATAAGGAATAATAACGCGCGGCGCTGCCACGATTCCCTATTCCCTCACTTGAAACCCCGCTCAGCCTTGATGCGCTCGTACGCCGCGTTGATTTCGCTGGCCCGGCCCTCGGCACGCTTGCGCATTTCATCGGGCAGATCGCCCAGGCGGTCGGGATGATGTTCGGAAATCAGCTTGCGATAGGCGCGTTTGATGGCACGCTCGTCGGCATCCCGGTTGATGCCGAGCACGGCGTAAGGATCAGGCCCTTGCGTGTTCCGTTGTGGAGGTACGTAACCACCGCCGCCGTAGGCGCGTCCGCGCGCGCCAGCCGCGCCTTGCCATACGTAGCCTTTCATCGCCATCAGGGCCATCAGCTCCATGTCGCTGATGCGCAGGGCGAACGCGAGCTGGCGCAGGATCGCCATTTTTTCCGGCGACGGGTTGCCTTCGGCCAGCACCGTTTCGATCACCACGTCCAGCAGCGGGAACGCGTGGTCACGCCGCAAACCCACCCATTGACGCAAGGCGTTGATCGGCCCGGTGACATCGAACTCGGGTTGCTTGCCTTGATTGAACGCATGGATGGCCTGCTGGCGCGCCGTCCCTTCCAGCCCCATGCGCGCCATGATGCGCTCGGCAATGGCGATTTCCGCTTCCGATACGCGGCCGTCGGCTTTGGCGATCGCGCCCAGCAGTGCGAACAGCGGGGTGACGTAGCCGCCTGCCTCGGGAATCGCGGCGCGGCGTTGGCTGTAGCGCAAGTTGTCGAGCACGAAGCCGACGATCGCGCCTACGCCCATGCCGACGAAGCCATGGCCAAGCAGCAGGCCCGCCATGGCGAACCAGAAGGTATAGGTGTAGCTCATGGATGCGCGGCAGCCGGTGGTTGCGGTGTCTGTGCGCTGTACCAGCGCGCCAGCTGATCCAGTTCCGCGTCGTTGAGCGGGCCGATGGCGGTACGCATCAGCGGCACGTTGCGCATACCGTCGCGGTATTCCCGTAGCGCCTTGCGCAAGTAATCCAGCCGCTGCCCCGCCAGGTTGGGCGCACCGGGCATCTGCGCCATGCCGTTTTCACCATGGCATGCCGCGCACAGGCCCAGCCGTACCGGCTTGGTCGGCAGATCGGCAGCAAACGCTGGCAGGGCACAGGTCAAACCAAGTGCCGCGAACAATACGAATCGCATCGGGGAGCACGCAGGCGTCAAAGCCAGCCATTCTATAGCAGCGCCGCCGGTACAATAGCCGGCTTGTCACACCATCGGAGCGCGCCGTGCCCACCACCCTGCTGCAATCGAACCTGCCTGGCCTGGAGCTGATCCACCGTGGCAAGGTGCGCGACGTCTACGCGCTGTCCGGCAACCGCCTGCTGATCGTGGCCACCGACCGCCTCTCCGCGTTCGACGTGGTGTTGCCCGACCCGATCCCCGGCAAGGGCGAGATGCTTACGCAGATTTCCAACTACTGGTTCGGCAAGACGGCGCACATCGTGCCCAACCATCTCCTGCACACGCCGCTGGAAGAAGTGCTGCCCGCGGGCACGGACCTCGCGCTATACCGCAAGCGCGCCGTGGTCACCAAGCGCCTGAAGCCGGTGCCGGTGGAAGCCATCGCCCGTGGCTACCTGATCGGCTCGGGCTGGAAGGATTACCGGGCCACCGGTTCGCTGTGCGGTATCCAGCTGCCCGCTGGTCTGCGCCAGGCCCAGCAGTTGCCCGAGCCGATTTTTACGCCATCGACCAAGGCTGCAGTCGGCGATCACGACGAGAACGTGAGCTTCGATGCAGTGATCGCAGCCGTCGGCAAGGAGCTGGCCGAGCAAGTGCGCGATGCGACGCTCGGCATCTACAAGTGGGCTGCCGCTTATGCAGCCGAGCGCGGCATCATCATCGCCGACACCAAATTCGAATTCGGCACCGACGAAGACGGCAAGCTGTACGTGATGGATGAAATGCTCACACCCGATTCCTCGCGCTTCTGGCCGGCCGATCAGTACCAGGTCGGCATCAGCCCGCCGAGCTATGACAAGCAATTCGTGCGCGATTACCTGGAGACGCTGGACTGGAACAAGCAAGCGCCGGGGCCGCGCGTTCCGGCCGGCGTGATCGCCGGCACATCCGCCAAATACGCCGAAGCGCTGCAACGCCTGGCCGGCATTACCTTGGAATGAATGCCTGGAGCTATCTCGCGTTGGCGATCGTCGCCGAGGTCATCGCCACCAGTGCGCTGAAAGCCGCCAATGGCTTCAGCCAAATGGTGCCAAGCCTGGTGGTGATTGCCGGCTATGGCACGGCGTTTTACTGCTTGGGCCTTGCGTTGCGCAGCGTGCCGCTTGGCGTCGCCTATGCCATCTGGTCGGGTGCCGGCACCGCGCTCATCGCGTTGATTGGCGTCGTGCTGTACAAGCAGAAGCTTGATCCTGCCGCCATGCTCGGCATCGGGCTGATCGTGGCGGGCGTGCTGGTGCTTAACCTGTTCTCCCAGAGTTCGGCGCACTGATGGCGCTCGCCGCGGATCAACGCAGCATGCGCGAGTGGCTGGATAGCTACAGCCAGGATCATCAGCATCCCATCAATCGCTTGCTGCATTGGATCTGCGTGCCGCTGATCGTGTGGAGCGCGCTGGCTTTGCTGTGGACTGTGCCGGTGCCGGCATCGCTGTTGCGCCCGGGCGCCTATGCAGTGTTTGCGATCGTGTTGGCGTTCGCGTGGTACTGGAAGCGTTCCCATCGCCTCGGTGCCGCCTTGCTGATCGCATTGGCGATCCTTGCGCTGATTTGCGCATGGGTATTTGATTCGTTGGGACCGGCACATATGCGCTGGCTGGCGCTGGGTGTATTCGCTGCCGCGTGGATCGGGCAATTCATCGGCCATCTTTCGAAGGACGAAGGCCGAGCTTCTTTACCGATCTTGCCTATTTACTCGTCGGCCCGGCGTGGCTGATGGACAAGCTGTTGAACCGCATCGGCCTCAAGGAAAAAGCATGACCGGTTTTCTTGCGTTGCTCAGCAGCCTGATCTGGTGGGTGCTGTTCGGCAGTATCGGCGCGGTGTTGCCGAGCCTGATTGCCTGGATCGTGCTGCGCTGGAGCGAGGGCGCGCCGGTGGTGTTCAATCGCACCTATCTCGCCTGCTTGATCTGGAGCCTGCTTACGCTGTTGATCGGTGCGGCGGCGGCAGCGCATGCCGGCATGACGCGTCCACCGTTGGGGCCATTGCTCGCGAGCGGTGCGTTTCGCATAGCGCTCGTGCTGTCGATGCTGATCGGTGTAGTTGCCCTGTGGCGTTTGATTCCGCGCGTTGATGCGCGGCGGATTCGTATTGGCAGTGCGTGTGTAGCGGTCGCCGTGGTGATGGCGCTGGCGTTTGGTGTAGCCACCACCTTGGTAAATGCTTAACCCGCAACAACACACCTCGTACCTCACGGCCGTCATTCCCGCGAAAGCGGGAATCCATCTTTGCACCTTGCATTAGAGCAACATGGATTCCCGCTTTCGCGGGAATGACGGCCATGGAGGAACGCGCATTTTCATGATTACCCTCTCCCTACAAAAGGAGAGGGTGTATAGGAACATCTCAGCCGACCACCTTCTTCACCGCATCCACCACGCGCGGCACGGTAAAACCGAAGTACTCAAACAACGCGGGTGCCGGTGCGGAAGCACCGAACGTGGTCATGCCGATGACGTCGCCGTCCAGGCCGACGTACTTGCGCCAGAAATCGGCGCTGGCCGCTTCCACCGCCACGCGCGCACGGCACCAGCCGGGCAGCACGCCTTCCCTGTATTCGAGCGGCTGGGCGTCGAACACTTCGTTGCAAGGCATCGACACCACACGCACCGGCACGTTCTGCTGCGCCAGCGTGCGTGCCGCCTCCATGGCCAGCTCCACTTCCGATCCGGTGGCAATCAGGATCGCCTTGAACTTCGTATCCGCCGGATCGAGCAGCACGTAGCCGCCGCGCTTGATATCGGCCAATTGCTGCGCGGTGCGCTGCTGATGCTTGAGCGTCTGGCGCGAGAAGACCAGGCACGACGGACCATGCTTGTGCTCGATCGACTCTTTCCACGACACCGCCGATTCCACCGCGTCGCATGGACGCCAGACACGATTGTTCGGAATCAGGCGCAGCGAGGCGAGATGCTCCACCGGCTGATGCGTGGGGCCGTCTTCACCCAGGCCGATCGAATCGTGCGTGTACACCTGGATGGAGTGTGCGGGAATCAGCGCGCTCATGCGCACCGCATTGCGCGCGTAATCGGAGAACACCAGGAACGTGCCGCCATACGGGATGAAGCCACCATGCAGGGCCAGGCCGTTGGCGATCGCCGTCATGCCGAATTCGCGCACGCCGTAATGCACGTAGTTGCCGTCGGGACCGGTGACGCTCTTGCTGCCCTTCCACATGGTGAGGTTGGAGCCGGCGAGATCCGCCGAACCGCCGATCATTTCCGGCAACAGCGGCCCGAAGGCATCCAGGGCCATCTGCGACGCCTTGCGTGAAGCGACGTCAGGGCCATCGGCGTTGACCTTGTCGACGTAGGCTTGCGACAGCTTGGCCCAGTCCGCCGGCAGTTCACCGGCCGTGCGGCGGCGGAATTCCGCGGCGAGTTCCGGAAACGCGGCCTCATACGTGGCAAACAGCTCGTTCCATTGCTGCTCGCGCTCGGCACCGATCTTTTTCTTGTCCCACGCCGCATAGATGTCTTGCGGGATTTCGAAGGGCGGATAGCGCCAATCGAGTTCATCGCGTGCAGCAGCCACTTCATCCTTGCCCAGCGCAGCGCCGTGCGATTCTTCCTTGCCCTGCTTGTGCGGAGCGCCGAAGCCGATGATGGTCTTGCAGCAGATCAGGGTGGGCTTGTCGCTTTGCGCGGTCGCCGCGGCAAGGGCTTTCTGCACGGCCTCGGCGTTGTGGCCGTCGACGCCGCGGATCACGTTCCAGCCATAGGCTTCGAAACGCTTCGGTGTGTCGTCGGTGAACCAGCCTTCCACTTCGCCGTCGATGGAGATGTTGTTGTCGTCGTAGACCGCGATGAGCTTGCCCAGCTTCCACGTACCGGCCAGCGAAGCGGCTTCATGCGACACGCCTTCCATCATGCAGCCGTCGCCCATGAACACGAAGGTGTGGTGGTCGACGATGGTATGGCCCGGACGGTTGAAGTGCTGGGCGAGCAGCTTTTCGGCCAGCGCCAGACCGACCGAGTTGGCAAAGCCCTGGCCAAGCGGGCCGGTGGTGGTTTCCACGCCTGGGGTCTCGCTTGCTTCCGGATGGCCGGCGGTCTTTGAATGCAGCTGGCGAAAGCGCTTGAGTTCGGCCATCGGCAGGTCGAAGCCAGTCAGGTGCAGCAACGCGTACTGCAGCATTGAGCCGTGACCGTTGGAAAGCACGAAGCGGTCGCGATTGGGCCACTTCGGATTGACCGGATTGAACTTCAGGTAATCGTTCCACAGCACTTCGGCGATATCGGCCATGCCCATCGGCATGCCGGGGTGGCCGGACTTGGCTGCCTCCACGGCATCCATGGCTAGGGCGCGGACGGCGTTGGCGAGTTCGCGGCGAGATGTCATCAGGGGTTTCTCCGGAGGCGGGCGCAAAGACAATTATTGTCGCTGATCGTCCGCTGTCTGTCGTCCAATGCCGACAGCCCTTTGATTTGATGGCTTAAACACGGCCTTAATTTGTTCTCCGGCCGAACGAGATTCCCGGCAGCGCTCCCTTTTAATACCCCTGCTGCACCCCGCAGCCGTTCCACCCGAGCGCCCTCCCCTCGCGATTCGGATCCGGAAACACAAAAAGACAAAATGGAGTTCCCCATGCGCAAGATCCTTCTCTCCGCGGCGGTCGCCGCTGCGGGCCTCATCGC
This sequence comes from Dyella sp., assembly GCF_036746095.1. Classification (NCBI taxonomy): domain Bacteria; kingdom Pseudomonadati; phylum Pseudomonadota; class Gammaproteobacteria; order Lysobacterales; family Rhodanobacteraceae; genus Dyella; species Dyella sp. The sequence goes on along the minus strand of NZ_DAIOEU010000020.1, from coordinate 11,796 downwards.
CCTTCCCGCTTTTGCCCAAGACTCATCGGGCTATCTGCCCACTCAAACCATCGGTTCCGGCAGTTGGTTCCTCGATGCCGGCATCGGTCGCACGGGCAGTTCCACCAGCGGTGGCTTCGGCTCCAACATCGGCAATGACTTCAACTTCGGCAAGAGCCAGCGCGGCCGCAAGACGGGTTACAACCTGTTCGGCGGCTATCGCTGGAAACTCGGCCCGAACCTGGCGCTAGGCCTGGAAGCTGGCTACGCGGACCTCGGCAACTTCAAACTGCAGAATACGTTCAACGGCGACAAGATCGACCAGACCTCGACCACGCAGGCCCTGCGCGGCTGGCTGGTGGGCGCCAATGGCCGCATCAATCTGGCTACGCAGTGGTATCTGTCGGCACGCGGCGGTTTTTTCCACGCCAATGGCTCCGACCACATCTACGACAACGTCGACCAGAACCTCGGTGAATTCACCACTGCCAAGGCAGGCCGCAACGGTTGGTACGCCGGCGTGGGCACGGGTTGGGATATCGACGAGCACTGGGGAGTCGGCCTGAGCTACGACTACTACCACGCCAACGCCGGCCGCGTGCGACTGGCCGATCAGGAAATCGCCACGCTCAAGCGTTCCACCAGCATCCTTTCGCTTACCGGCGAATATCGATTCTAAGTCTCCGGGATGGGCTGGACGTGGTGTCAGCCCATCCCTTCATGCACGTCATCTTAATCAACTCTTAATACTGAACTCATTGGTATTGAATCTATCGGACACGTCCTTATTTCATGGAAGCGCACACACAAGCATGCGTACGGGGTCGTCGGCTTCCCCCTAGTGCCGAACCACCCCGATCAAAAAGCATGACAAGGAGTACTCCATGAAGAAGACGTTGTTTGCTGTTGCTCTCGCCGCCATGGGCCTGGCCGCTGTGCCCGCCGCTTTCGCCCAGAGCGCCCCCACCCGGACGGCCCAGCAAGGCTGGTACATCGACGGCGAAGTCGGCTACGGCCAGATCAACAAGGGCCCGTACGATTCACAAGGCGATGCCATCGGTGGCATCAAGGGCGGCTACCGTTTCGCCATCAATCCGGAAATGTCGGTCGGCGTGGAAGCCGGTTACCAGTATCTGGGCCGCATCGATTCGCGCTATTCGAACGACTCCTCGCTACGCTCCAAGTTGTACGGCCCGACGCTCGGTGCGAACCTGCGCTACAACTTCACGCCCAAGTGGTATGGCGAGGTACGCGCCGGTGCGTTCTACGCGCAGGGCCAGGGCCTGACCGATAACGCCAACGCAAGCTACCAGCGTTTCGATCGCACCCGCTATTACGCCGGAGTGGGCGTGGGTTACAACCTGACGGACGACTGGAGCGTGGGCGTTAACTACAACTACTACGATGGCTCCAACCGCAACCATGGCGTGCAGTTGCAGACCAATGCGTACACGGCGTCCGTGGAATATCGCTTCTAATAAAAAGTGGTATCGGCTCCAACAAAAAGAGCGCCTTTCGGCGCTCTTTTTGTTTATCGGTTGCAGCAAGGCGATCAGCCTTTCCACTGCCCCAGCGCAGCCAGGCCATTGTCCTTGGCGCGCGCATGCACAACTTTCTGAGCTTCGGCGACATTGGCCTTCAGGTCCTTCGACCACAGCTTCAGCGCGGCCTGCTGCATGGCGCGGCCGTAGGAGAACGACAGCGGCCACGGATGCGGACCCATGCGGTTCATCGCATTGAGGTGCGCGGTGGACTGTTCGTCGGTCTGGCCGCCGGAGAGGAACACGATGCCCGGCAGCGTGGCCGGCACGGTAGTCTTCAGCACGCGCACGGTGGCTTCGGCTACTTCTTCGACGTCGACCTGCTCGTCCGCGTCCTTGCCCGGAATGACCATGCTGACCTTCAGGATGGTGCCTTCCAGCAGTACGTTCTGCTCATACAAGGCATTGAACAGGCTACGCAGCACGGCCTCGTGCACTTCGTAGCTGACTTCGATGGAATGATCGCCGTCCATGATCACTTCCGGCTCGACCATCGGCACCAGACCGGCTTCCTGGCACAACGCTGCGTAGCGGGCCAGCGCCTGGGTATTGGCTTCGATGGCGGTAGAGCTGGGGTTGTCTTCGCTGATGTTGATCACCGCGCGCCACTTGGCGAACTGCGCACCGAGTTTCACGTACTCGGCCAGGCGCTCGCGCAGGCCATCGAGGCCTTCGGTGATTACATCGCCCGGGAAGCCGGCCAGCGCCACGGTGCCCTTGTCCACCTTGATGCCCGGGATGATGCCGTTCTTCTTCATGATCTGGGTAAACGGCACACCATCCTTGGTGGATTGACGAATCGTTTCGTCATACAGGATCGCGCCGGAGATGTGCTCGGAGAGGTTCGGCGTGGTGAGCAGCAACTCGCGGTAGGCGCGGCGGTTCTCCTCCGTGTTCTCGATGCCGACCGATTCGAAGCGCTTCTTGATCGTGTTGGTCGATTCGTCGATGGCGATGATGCCCTTGCCGGGGGCAACCATGGCCAGGGCTACGCTTTCGAGATCTTCAATGCTCATGGGACGACTCCGTAAAACTTTTGGCGGCGAACGCCGCAAGGAGGGAGACCACCCTAGCGGGCGGACAAGGTGGAAAGCGCGCGATTATAGCCCCACCGGGGTGACCTGACCCATTTTGCATAGGCGTCACCGGCCTTGTCCGCCCTCAGACCACCGGACTGCCGGCGAAGGCAGACCGGCCGTCTGTCGAGCCGACGGGCCGGAGGGATGGGGGCGGACAAGGCCGGCCCGAAGGGGATGTCCAGAGAGCCCGCTGAATGTGCCTTGGCAGCAGTCAGCCCTGACCGTAGCCGGGCAACTTGCAGGGCGCCATCAGCTGTGCGCGCTGGGCCGGGTCGTCGGCAGAATTGAAGGGAACGACGTAGTAAGTGCTGACCGGTATGTGGTTTTTATTGGTCAGCGAAGGGCCGTATCGGAAGTTGGACACCGCGCTCACCGCCGCTTTGCCCAGATCGCTCTTCGGCACCATCTTGGCCACCTGCACGTTCATCGGCACGCCGTCGCTGCCGATCGTGTAGGTCACGGCGATGCAACTGGGCTTGTAGATGTTGACGCCGCTGTTGGGCACGTCCACCGAGACATCGCGATTGAGCAGGATCCACTGATTGGACAACTGCTCCGGCGCCATCCTTTGCGCCTCCTGGGCCGTGGCCGGCATACCGGCTACCAGCAATGCGGCCACGAGCAGGGATGGAGCAAAACGAATCGTCGTGCGCATGGTGGAACCTCCGATGTAGCTGTGGGGACGTAGCGCCAGTCTAGCCAAACAGAAATGCCGTCGGCAGAGCCGCTCTGCGTCACCCTCTCGGGAGAGGGTGACGGTGCCGGCCTTACAGATCGCGCAGACTTTCCACCATGCCATCGGCCCCCACCGACAACAGCTTGAGCGTATTGGTACCGCCGCCCTTGCCGATGTGGTCGCCGTGCGTCAGCACCACGCGATCGCCCTCGGAAAGCTTGCCGGCGCCGAACAGCTGGCGCACCGCTTCGCGCGCCGAGACGGCCGGGTTCAAGGTGTCGTGCGTGAACTTCACCGGCTGCACGTCGCGCAGCACCAGCATGCGGCGGCGTGCATCATCAAACGGCGATAGCGCGTAGATCGGCACCGCACTGCGGTAGCGCGACAGCCATTGCGCGGTAGCACCCGATTCGGTCAGCGCCACGATCGCGCGCACACCGATCTCGCTGGCCAGCAGCATCGCCGCCAGGGCGATGGCCTGGTCAGTGCGATCCAGATGATGTCCATCTTTGGTGAGCGTTTCCTTCGGCTCAAACTGGCGCTCGGCACCCAGGCAGATACGGCGCAGTGCCGCCACTGCCTTGTCCGGATGGGCGCCGGCCGCCGATTCTTCCGACAGCATCACCGCGTCCGTGCCGTCGATCACCGCATTGGCTACGTCCAGCACTTCGGCGCGCGTGGGGATGGGCGAGCGCACCATCGACTGCAGCATCTGCGTGGCCGTGATCACGGCGCGATTGCGCTGCACGGTTTCGCGGATGATCTTCTTCTGCAGGCCCGGCAGTTCGGCATCGCCGATTTCCACGCCAAGATCGCCACGCGCCACCATCACCACGTCGGACGCATCGATGATTTCGCCGAGCACCGGAATCGCGTCGGCACGCTCGATCTTCGCCACCAGCGAGGCATTGCCGCCGGCTTCCTTGAGCAAACGACGCGCGAGATCCATGTCGGCGGCGGAGCGCACGAACGAGACCGCAAGAAAATCCGCACCGATCTCTGCGGCAAGTTTGATATCCGCCTTGTCCTTATCGGACAACGCGTCGACGGAGAGGCCGCCGCCCTGGCGGTTCAGGCCCTTGCGATCGGAAAGGCGTCCACCGATCAGCACCTGGCAACGGATCTCGGTGCCAGCGACCTCAAGCACGGTCAGCGCGACCAGGCCATCGTCGAGCAACAGGATGTCGCCCGCATTCACATCTTTAGGCAAGCCGAGATAGCTCACGCCCACGCGCGTGGTGTCCCCGGCCGGCGCATCGGCGCGGCAATCGAGCACGAACGGATCGCCGTCACGCAACTCGATCGGACCATTGGCGAAACGCTCCAGGCGAATCTTCGGCCCCTGCAGATCCGCCAGGATGCCTACCTCGCGGCCCACCTTTTCGGCTGCCTTGCGCACCGCCGCCGCGCGAGCGCGGTGATCGTCGGAGTGCCCATGGGACAAGTTGAGGCGTACCACGTTGACGCCTTCGGCGATGATTTTTTCGAGCATGCCGGGCGCGTCGGTGGCCGGGCCCAGGGTGGCGACGATTTTGGTGCGGCGGGAATGTGTGTCGGTAGCCATTGCGGGGAGTTTTGAAATTGTCGGACGAGACTAACAGAACACCATGGCTGCACTGCAATATCTTTTTGCGTGCAATCGTATGCAAGATTGCGTGTGGCAGCGCCGCAAAGCGCGTGGCCGGCAGTTTGGACGGCTAGACGTAAATGGGTTTATCTCAAGCGTGCATCGCCGACCGGAGCTCGCAAGCCCTGGCTTTTGGCCACGCCACATGGATACGTTTGCGCATGGTCGGCAGCGATCGCTGTCACAGAACGGCCACCTCGCCCGCACGGGTGCCGCCTATGCGGCCACCCCGATCAGCCGTTCTGCAACGCCAGGTTCAGAACTTCAGCCAATCGCCTGCCCGCTTCGCGCAGGCGGCTGTCGGCCACCGGCAATTGGGCATCGACATACGCCTGATCGATCTTGTGGTTGGCCGGGTAAATGTCGCGCGTGATCTGGCAGGACTCTTCCGCCCACTGCGCGGCAGGCTTATCGAGCGGCGCCAGCGGCGCGGGTAATGGAGCGATGCCTGCGGCGTCGAGCCGGTTGGCATACGCCTTCCAGTTCAGTCCACGGGTGCCAAGCAGGCCGGAGTCCCAGACGCGGTGCAGATTCGTGCCTTGCCGCTGGAATTGCACCTGGTAGGTATTGCCGCCGGCATCGTCGCGGTAGCCGCCATGCAAGGGCTGGTGAATGTCGCCCACGAAATGCACCACGAACTTCAGCGCCTGCAGCCGTGCCGCGTCCGGCTGGCTGCGATCGCTGAGGATGGCAACGTAACGCGGGATCGCTTCGACCACGCACTGGCCGTTCTTGCAATCGCGCGGCGGCACGTACTTGCAGGAAGAGTCGCGGAAGTCGATGTAGTGCAGCGAGCGAGTTGCCTTCCACAGATCCTGCCGCCTGGGATCGTTGCGGATCTCGTCCGGCCAACTGGCGATGGCGGCCAGCGATTTGGTGTGATCGAGCATCAGCAAGTGCTCGACTTCCGCCGCGGCTGCCGGACTCAGATGCCGCTGCGCCAACTCAGCCACCACGCTGTGCCCGAGTGGCCCCCAGGCATACGCGCCGGGCGTGATGGCCAGGCTGGCGAATAACGCGGCGGCAAGGCGACGTGCAGAAGGCATGCTGGGATCCCTAAGAAGCAGCCGAAGATGATGCCACACGCCTGATGACAATCAGGCGTGGCTGGTGTGTACCACCGCGCCGGTGGCATCGCGCACGCTGACGTCCACCGTTACACCCTGCCGCACGCTTTCGGTAACGATGCAGAAATCCTCGAATTGCGCCAACGCGCGCTCGATATGCTCGAGTGCCGCGGTCGGCTCGGCCAATTGCAGTTCGACCTGGATGCGCGTGACACGCAAGCGGCCGTGTTCGTTGCGCTCAAGCATCGCGCGCGCCTTGGTCACCAGTCTATCCGGCGCATTCTTGAACTTGCGCAATGCGAACAGGAGGCTGGCAGACAGGCAGTTCGCCACGGCGGCGACGAGCAACCGCCCGGGATTGGGCCCCGCTTCGCCGCCCAGCGGTACGGTTTCATCCGTGGTGATGTCCGGTATGGCGGTGCCGTCGAAGCGCACCCGGAACTCATAGTCGCCGGTCTGTTCCAGGGTCAGTTCAATCAGCTGCTCGCCGCTCATGACATTTCCTCACTTATGGATGGTCACGCATCATGCACGATTCGCGGCACTTGGCCCTTCCCTTGGATGAGGGATGCAGCCGGTTCGGGCTAGAATGCGGGTTTCGGCGGCCCGCCTGGCTGCCGCTTCGCTGCCCCATCATCCTTTGGAGGACGCTGTCCCATGGCCATCAAGGTCGCCATCAATGGTTACGGTCGTATCGGCCGCAATACGCTGCGCGCGCTGTACGAAGCCAAGCGCACGAATGAAATCCAGATCGTCGCGGTGAACGACCTCGGCAACGCCGAGACCAACGCGCACCTCACCCAGTACGACACCGCCCACGGCCGGTTCCCGGGCGAAGTGTCGGTCGAAGGCGGCGAGCTGGTCGTCAATGGCGATCGCATCAAGGTCTGCGCGGAACGCGATCCGTCCAAGCTGCCGTGGGGTGAGCTCGACATCGACGTGGTGCTGGAATGCACGGGCCTGTTCACCTCCAAGGCCAAGGCCGGCGCGCATCTCGCTGCCGGCGCCAAGAAGGTGATCATCTCCGCCCCCGGCGACAAGGACGTGGACGGCACCTTCGTGTATGGCGTGAACCACGGCAAGATCACCGCCTCGCACCAGGTGATCTCCAACGCCTCCTGCACCACCAACTGCCTGGCGCCACTGGCCAAGGTGCTGCACGAAAAGATCGGCATCGTGCACGGCCTGATGACCACCATCCACGCCTACACCAACGACCAGGTGCTGACGGACGTCTATCACTCCGACCTGCGCCGCGCCCGCTCCGCCACGCACTCGCAAATCCCGACCAAGACCGGTGCCGCCGCTGCGGTGGGCCTGGTGTTGCCGGAACTCGCTGGCAAGCTGGACGGCTTCGCGATCCGCGTACCGACCATCAATGTGTCAGTGGTGGACCTTTCCTTCGTCGCTGCGCGCAACACCACCAAGGAAGAAGTCGACGCCGCCATCAACGAAGCCGCCAACGGTCCGCTGAAGAGCATCCTGGCCGTGAACACCAAGCCGCTGGTGTCGATCGACTTCAATCACAATGCGCACTCCTCCATCTACGACTCGACGCAGACGCGCGTGATGGGCGGGACGCTGGTGAAAGTGCTCAGCTGGTACGACAACGAGTGGGGTTTCTCCAACCGCATGCTGGACATGACGCTTGCCCTGATGGCAGCGAAGTAAGCTCAGCCATACGACAAGAAAAAGCCGGGTTTTCCCGGCTTTTTCTTGCCCGGAGCGTCTTCTTGCCACACGGGTGCGATACCTGCCAGTGGTATCATGGCGCTATGCAAGAACCATCCAGACTCGACGCCTCGCAGATCGCCCACCTGGTCGATCGCTTCTATGAAAAGGTGCGCGTCGATCCCCTGCTCGGCCCCGTTTTCAACGCCGCCGTCCACGACTGGGGCGATCACAAGCGCACGCTGACTTCCTTCTGGTGCTCGGTTGCGCTGCGCACCAACAGCTATCGCGGCAACCCGATGGCGGTGCACCGCATGCAACCCGGCATTCGTGCCGAACACTTCGAACGCTGGTTGTCGTTATGGCAGACCACCACGCGCGAAGTGCTGGAGGAGGACGATGCCAAACTCATGCTGGAACACGCGGACCGCATCGGACGCAGCCTGCGGTTGGGGATGGGCCTGCCGGAACGCCTTGGCACGAGTCCGTTCGCCATTCCCGTGATCGGCCGGAGCTGAGCGCAACTGACCACGCATCCACCGCCCCGTTTCAACGCGGCGATGGATATCGTCATCCTTTCAACCCAGTGCCTTCAGCGCCGCATCGTAATCCGGCTCGTTGGCAATCTCGCCGACCAGCTCGGTGTGCAGCACCTCGTCCTGTTCGTCCAGCACCACGACCGCACGCGCAGCCAGGCCGGCCAGCGGGCCGGAAGCGACCGCCACACCGTAGTGCTTCAGAAAATCATGACCACGCATCGTGGATAGCGTCACGACATTGTTGAGGCCCTCGGCACCACAGAAGCGCGCCTGGGCGAACGGCAGGTCGGCCGAAATGCAAAGCACGACGGTGTTATCGAGCTGGCTGGCCTTTTCGTTGAACTTGCGCACTGAGGTGGCGCAGGTCGGCGTATCCACACTTGGGAAAATATTGAGCACTTTGCGCTTGCCGTTGAAGCTGGCGAGCGTAGCGTCGGAAAGATCCTTGGCGACGAGGCTGAAAGCAGGAGCATGGCGGCCTACGACCGGCAGCTGGCCGTCGACTTGAACCGGATTGCCCTTGAGAGTGACTTGCGACATGCGAAGCTCCTGGCGTCTGCGAGTGAAGGATCGCCCGAAGATAGCGCCGATGTTCCGGCGCGTCACCTGTCAACGCACCGACATGGATGGCCATCGTGGGTAGGGATGTAAAACCCCCAACGTTGCCATGTATGTGCGGACGAGATGTTGGGGTTTGCACCCCAACCTACAAAGACCTGATGCGTTGCTCGATCGAGCCGAAGATCGAAGCACCGTGCTTGTCAGTGACCTCGATGCGCAAGCTGTCGCCGAACTTCAGGAACGGCGTAGTCGCCTTGCCATCGCGCAGCGTTTCCACCGTGCGCTGCTCGGCCAGGCAGGAAGCACCCTTGCTGGTGTCCTGATTGGCGATGGTGCCGGAACCGACGATGGTGCCCGCCGTCAATGGACGTGTCTTGGCCGCATGCGCCACCAGTTGCGCGAAGTTGAACTGCATATCGACGCCGCATTCGGCTTCGCCGAACCACTCGCCGTTGAGCCAGGTGCGCATGGGCAGATGGAGCTTCTCGTCCTGCCACGCGTCGCCGAGTTCATCGGGCGTGACGAACACTGGCGAGAGTGCCGAGCGCGGCTTGGATTGCAGGAATCCGAACCCCTTGGCGAGTTCGCCCGGAATCAGATTGCGCAAGCTCACGTCGTTGACCAAACCGATGAGTTGAATATGGCCGACGGCCTGCTCGACGCTCACGGCCATGGGTACGTCATCGGTAACCACCACCACTTCGGCTTCCAGGTCGATGCCGTATTCCTCGCTCGGCACCACCACCGGATCACGCGCCCCCAGGAAACCCGCGCTCGTCGCCTGGTACATCAACGGATCGACGTAGAACGACTCGGGCACTTCCGCGCCACGCGCGCGACGCACGCGTTCGACGTGCGGCAGGTAAGCGCTGCCGTCGACGAATTCATAAGCGCGCGGCAACGGCGCCGCCAGTGAAGCCATGTCCAATGCAAAAGCGCCGGCTGCCTTGCCGGCGTTGAGCTCATCCGACAGTGCATTCAGGCGCGGCGCGACGTTCGACCAGTCATCGAGTGCGGCTTGCAGCGTTGCGGCAACGCCGGTGGCTTTCACGGCCTGCTTGAGGTCGCGGCTGACCACGACCAAGGTGCCATCACGACCGCCTTCTTTCAGACTGCCCAGTTTCATGCATTTGCTCCATCGGCTGCAGGAATGGGCAGCCCACTACATCGTTGAACATCGTTGAACATCGTTGATTGAGATTGATTGCGGTCTCGCCAGCACCGAACCCAGCGGATATTTTAGGCTCAGCCTGGATTGAAGTGCTTGGCAATCCCCTGCCAGCATTGGTAGTAGTCGTGCTGAAGCTGCGGCGCGTCCAGCGCCTGCCTGGTGGGACGGATCACCTTGCGCGTTTCGAACATGAAAGCCATGGTGCCGGTGATGTGATCCGGCTTGCTGACATCGGCACTGCTCGCCTTTTCGAGCGTTGCCGCATCCGGGCCATGTCCGCTCATGCAATTGTGCAGGCTCGCACCGCCCGGCGCGAAGCCGCCGGCCTTGGCGTCGTAGACGCCCTCGATCAGCCCCATGAATTCACTGGCGACGTTGCGATGGAAATACGGAGGGCGGAACGTGCGTTCGGCCACCAGCCAACGCGGCGGGAAGATCACGAAATCCACGTTCGCGGTACCGGACGTATCGCTGGGCGAGGTCAGCACCGTGAAGATGGAGGGATCGGGATGATCGACGCTGATCGATCCGACCGCGTTGAAGCGCGTGAGATCATATTTATAGGGCGCGTAGTTGCCATGCCATGCGACCACATCCAACGGCGAGTGGTCGATGCTCGCCTTCCATAGCGCGCCCTGGAATTTCGCGATTAATTGGAAATCGCCTTCGACGTCTTCATAGGCCGCATGCGGTGCAAGAAAATCGCGCGGCAACGCCATGGAGTTGGCGCCGATCGGGCCAAGATCCGGCAGGCGCAACAGCGCGCCGAAGTTTTCCGCGACGTAGCCACGCGCTTGGGCATCCATCAGTTCCACGCGAAAACGCACGCCGCGCGGAATCACCGCGACTTCCAGCGGTTTGATCTCCAGCACGCCCAGCTCGGTGGCGAGGTGCAGACGGCCCAGCTGCGGCACGATCAGCAGTTCGCCATCCGCGTTGTAGAAGAAACGCCCCTGCATCGAGCGGTTCGCGACGTACATGTGGATGCCACAACCCGCTTGCTCAGCGGGGCCACCGTTGCCGGCGATGGTGACCAGGCCATCGACGAAATCTGTCGGCTGGGACGGCAGCGGCAACGGATCCCAGCGCAGCTGATTGGGCGTGGCCGGTGCTTCATCGAAACCGTTGTGGAAGCTGGCATGCGCAAGCGGCTCGAATGGCTTGTGCATGGCCGCGGGGCGAATACGGTACAGCCAGCTACGGTGATTGGTGTGGCGCGGCGCAGTGAACGCGGTGCCGGACAGCTGCTCCGCATACAAACCGTGGGCGACGCGCTGCGGGGAGTTCTGGCCTGTCGGCAGTACGCCAGGAATTGCCTCGCTGGCGAACTCGTTGCCGAAGCCGGATTGGTAGCCGTTCGATTGCATCATCAAGCTCACTTTTGCCCCTTCCAGCTCCCCGATGGGAGAGAACTCGGCTCGTAGGTTGGGTTAGCGCAGCGTAACCCAACAATGTCGCTTGAATAGGTTGGGTTACGCTGCGCTAACCCAACCTACTGTCGTCATCTCGGGCTTGAGAAATTACAGCACGCCGCGGCGCATCTGGTCGCGTTCGATCGACTCGAACAACGCCTGGAAATTGCCTTCACCGAAACCTTCATTGCCCTTGCGCTGGATGATCTCGAAAAAGATCGGCCCGATATTGTTCTGCGTGAAAATCTGCAGCAATTTGCGCTGCTTGGTCTCCGGATCGGCGTCGATCAGGATCTTGTTCTTCGCCAAGCGCGGCACGTCTTCGCCGTGATCGGGAATGCGCAGATCGATCACGTCGAAATAGGTATCGGGCGTATCCAGGAACTCCACCCCTTTCGCGCGCATCGCCTCCACCGTTTCGTAGATGTTGTCGGTGAAGCAGGCGATGTGCTGGATGCCTTCGCCGTGGTACG